>CAZGKH010000177.1:0-7910 GCA_964525665.1 uncultured Anaerolineae bacterium
CCTATCGGGATGTATATGGGGAGGTCTACGTGATGAACTCAGATGGGACGGGGCAGGTGAACCTTACCAACAGCCCAGCTTATGATGGGGCACTATCCTGGTCCCCAGATGGGAAGTGGATCGCCTTTGTCTCCGAACGAGATGGCAACCTGGAGGTCTACATGATGAACTCAAACGGGAGTGGGCAAGCGAACCTCACTAACAACCCGGCCTTTGATGGGTATCCCTCTTGGTCTCCATAGGATTGGGTCCGCAGGATGAAAGTGCATAGTTCATTCAAAGAGTCTTAAGAGAAACTAGCATATGGGTTAGCTATATGACTCTTATCCTAGGCATCGAGACATCGTGTGACGAGACGGCGGCAGCGGTGGTGGAGGACGGGCAGAGGATACTCTCCAACGTTGTCGCCTCCCAGATAGATATTCACCGCCGCTATGGTGGCGTTTTCCCGGAGGTGGCCTCCCGCCAACACATCCTCTCCATCACCCCCGTCGTCGAGGAGGCTATGGACGAGGCAGGTGTGTCCTGGGATGACCTGGAGGCCGTGGCTGTGACCTACGGGCCAGGTCTCGCGGGTTCCCTCCTGGTCGGCGTCAATGCCGCCAAGGGGATCGCCCTGGGCTGTGGGCTGCCTCTCCTGGGGATCAATCACATTGAGGCCCACATCTATGCCAATTGGCTGCCCCCCCTTCCTCCCCCCCAACCCTTCGACAAGACTTCGGCGAGCTCAGTCGAGCCGCTCAGGACACCGCTTTGGGGGGAAAAGAGGGGGGGCGGGGAGGAGCCCAGCATCGTTTTCCCCGTGCTATGCCTGGTGGTCTCCGGCGGTCACACGGAGTTGATCCTCATGAGCGGCCACGGCCAATATCAACGCTTGGGCGGCAGCCTCGACGATGCTGCCGGCGAGGCCTTCGACAAGGTGGGGCGGCTACTGGGGCTGGACTACCCCGGTGGGCCAGCTATCGAGCGGGCTGCCCAACACGGCGATCCCACCGCTTTCGATCTGCCCCGCGCCTGGCTGGGGGACAGCTACAACTTCAGCTTCAGCGGGCTCAAGACGGCGGTGCTGCGGGTCGTGAAGGCGCACGAACCCTTCGGCGGAGTTTACACTGAGCGCAGTCGAAGTGCTCAGGGCAGGCGTCAATCGCCTGTGACTGACCTGGCTGCCAGTTTTCAGGCTGCGGTGGTGGATGTATTGGTGGGGAAGGCCAAGCGAGCGGCCCAGGAATTTGGTGCTGAGCAGATCTTGCTGTCTGGAGGAGTGGCTGCCAATAAGCTGCTGCGCCAGGAGATGGCCGCAAGGTCCGACTTGCCTGTTCTCTGTCCGCCCATATCCCTGTGCACCGACAACGCAGCCATGGTCGCTGGCGCCGCTTACTTTCGCTACCAGGCCGGCTATCGCTCCGGCTGGGAGCTGGATGTGATCCCCAACCTGAAGCTGGCAGGCGATGCCTTTTGACCGCCGAAGGTCTCCAACCTTGATCGCCGAAGGTCTCCGACCGAGGCGAAAGGAGTTCGGTCAGAGACCTTCGCCCAGCACAAGCATTTGAAGTTTGGACACCCCATCCTCGGCTCGGCAGACGTAAATCTGAGGGACGATGCCTGTGGCCTCCTCGTAGGCTGCCGCCACCTGGTCCCGAAAACCCTCAATGGCCTCCTCGGCTACCAGACTCACCGTGCAGCCACCGAAGCCAGCCCCCGTCATGCGAGAGCCGTAGACCCCATCCACCCTCCACGCGGCCTCGGCCATGATGTCCAGCTCCACGCAACTGACCTCGTAATCGTCGCGCAGGCTGACGTGGGATTCGTTCATCAACTGGCCAAAGGCGTCTAGATCCCCCGCTTGCAGAGCGGCCACGCTCTTGAGAACCCGCTCGTTTTCGTAGACGATGTGGCGACAACGCTTGCGCACGTTCTCTGGCAATTGTCCTTCATATTCCCTGAACTGGCCAGTGGGCACATCGCGCAGGGCTTGTACCTGCGGCAGGAATCGCTGCAGGATGCGCACTCCCTCCTCGCACTCCCGGCGCCGTGTATTGTACTCCGAATCCACCAGCCCTCGCTGCTTCATGGTGTCAGCGACGATGATGGCGGCTCCGGTCGGCAGAGGAACCGATTGGTAGTCGAGGCTGCGGCAATCAATGAGCAGGGCGTGATGGCGCTGGCCCAGAGCGGAGACGAACTGATCCATGATGCCGCAGTTTATGCCTACGAACTCGCTCTCCGCCCGTTGGCAGAGAAGGGCCAGTTCCACCCGGTTTAGCTCAAAGCCTGCGAGCACCTGCCAGGTATAGGCCATGGACACCTCGATGGCGGCTGAGGAGCTAAGGCCCGAACCAATGGGAATGTCGCCGACGATTACGGCGTTCAAGCCGGGCAATTTGATGCCTTGTTCTTCCAGGAAGTAGGCTACCCCTCGCTGGTAGTTACTCCAGGTTTCTACCTGATCGTGTTCGATGGCATCCAGGGAGAACTCGGTGCTTGCGCCGAAGTCCAGGGCGTGGATGACCACCTGCCGATCCTCTCGCGGGGCTGCGGCAACCAAAACGCTCCTGTCAATGGCAACTGGCAGCACGTAGCCGTCATTGTAGTCGGTGTGCTCCCCGATGAGATTCACCCGCCCAGGCGCTCGCACGACGGTGGCTGGTTCCCCACCGAAAACATCCTCAAACCTCTGCCTAACGTTTGAGCTTTGAACTCTGCGGTTCGCATTCCGCATTTCTCGTTCCTCATCACTCGTCGTCTATCTGGGGGGAGTAACCCAGTTTGCGCAACTCGTTCAAAAGCTTGGACCTGTCCTCTGGGGCTACAATGGCTGCCTTAGGCGAGATGGTCTCTCGCAGATAGACCCTGGTCTGAGGCAAAGTGCTTAGCTCCTCCAGGGTCAGTTCACTCTCTACCTGAAGCAGAAGCGCTCTTCGCAGTCGTATCTGCCCCCGCTTCTTATCCCAGTTCCGCAAGGCGGAAACCACATTCTGGGGAACCTTGTCGTCGCTGACTCGTTTCAAGAAGGCCAGGATCATCTCGATTCCGATGCCCTGCCGCAACCCCCGGGCCAGCGAGTCCTGTGTGATGCGATACACATAAGAATCTCCGGAGGACTGCCAAGCGGCGATCCTTCCCAATTGGAAGCGGTCGTAGAGGCTGCCTCTGGCCGGGGCGATGATGGTGAAATCGGGCTGGACGACGATGGGTGGCAGGGGAGCATCGGTTGGCATCTCGCCGGGTAATCCAAGAAAGGCAGCTCCCCAGGGGGTGATCAGAAACGAGCGCACGTTTCCCTCGTCGTCGTAGCCCAGCGAGGTGGCCCCCAACCAATGAAGAGGCTTGGTCACTAGGTGGACTATTAGGGCTCCCTCAACTTGGTCCCAATGCTCAAAGCCCGTCAGATACTGCCCGGTAGCCACCTGGCGGATGTACCAGGATGTGTAATCGCCATTGGGGCGTTGAAAGTCGGGCTCGTTCTCTTTGACGGCCTCAGTGAAGGAAGCCAGAGAAAACCATTGCTGGGGTGGGCACTTGGCGAGATGCCCCAGGATTCTCTTTCGAGCCATCAGGGGATCGTTGCGCCAGCCGGTAGGCTCGCAGCGCAGAGATTTGATCCGCCATAGCTCGTTCCAACCAGGGTCATTGTGCCATGCCTCTTGTAGAGCCAGGAGTTGCTCTGCCCGTGAGGCCTTGAGCCAGCGCTTGGCTTCAGGGGGATTGGGCTTTAGAAACCCCTTAGCCATGTGCACCAGTTCGAGCCGCTGGCAGAGGTGGTGCAGGAAGGCCAAACGTTCAGCTTCCTCCTCGTCTTCCTGCTGGACTAGAAGGCGTTTGCTAATGTTCTCTATGTCACTGCGAGCCAGACTACCATCTCTGAGGGGCTTGATGGCCTCGTTTTGTAGATAGCTGAGAAAGACACAAGTATCTTGAACCAAGGCCAGGCTGCCTTCGTCATTGACCGCAGGTGTAGGCACGGTCTCTACGACGAAGGCTGGTGGTTTTTTCTCAACCTCAGGCAAGAGGGGCAACAAGTCTTGAGGCACGAAGATGAACTCGCTGGTTTGACCTTCCACCTCATCGAAGGCTCTGTAGATAAGCCCCGAGTACCAGAGCCCTTCGGCCGCGCTGACGGGATCCTCCCAGGGTCGCTCGCGTTCCAGTCTGCCAGGCCCGAAGGATCGTATCTCGCCGTATTGGCGGACAAATAGATGGAGCTTGCTTCTCCCCCCCTCAGCGATCAGTGATTCTAGAGCTTTGCGCTCCTGAGGTCTTAACCACTCTAGGATATCGGCTATGGACTGGGGCCGCACTAGCTCCTCGGCCAACTGTTTTATGACCTCGCGCTGGCGGTTGCTCGCCAACTCGATCCCTCGTCTCTGAGCGATGGCCCTTAACATAGCCATATCGCAATCTATCAAGCATTGGCGCAAGCCTTTCATTTGCACCTCACTACATCGGATTTAGAAAGGCCTGTATTGAGCCTGTCGAAGTGAACGAATTTCCTGCTCTCATAGAAGCGGGGAGAGATTCTTCGCCCCTATTATACTCTTTTGTTGGCGTTGTGACAAGCACTCAGGGTTTTCATTATCGTTTGTTTGCGTCCTTTAGCTAATTGTGCTATAATGTGTCGTCAGAACACTACACCGAATTGAGAAGGGAACGGATAAGTTCATCTGAGCCTAGCCGAAGGGCTCAGGACAAGTCCGACTCCTGGTTCGCTTGTTTCCAAATTCGTTGTAGTCCACCAAGCAAGGAGGTAAGTGTGGCCCTATCGAGGAACGAGAAGACAACCATCATACAAGAGTATCACGTGCATCCCACAGACACCGGCTCACCTGAGGTGCAAATCGCGCTGCTGACGACCAGGATCAATCAACTCATTGAGCATCTGAAAAACCACAAGCACGACGAACATTCGCGGCGGGGCCTGTTGAAGCTGGTTGGGCAGCGTAGGCGTCATTTGGCCTATCTGAATCGAAAGGATTCGGAACGCTATAGAAGCATTATCGGGCGACTGGGTCTGCGGAAATAGCAGATGGCGGATAGCTCATGGCTAATAGTGGTAAACCATTAGCCACAAACTAATACGAGGTTGAGCGAAGGGGTTTAGGAATTGGGGAGTGGGCCAAATTTGAACACTGAAACTGCTGAAACATTGAGGACACTGAAAGCTGGAAGCTGCAGCGCCCTCAGTGGCCATCAGTGCAGCCAGTGTTTAGGATTTGACTTACTCCCCAGTCCCTGACCTCTGAGCCTGGCCTCAACTCGGAGGTATAAATCTAATGACAAATCAATTCACCGCTGCTATTGGGGACCACCCCATTAGCATTGAGACCGGCAAGCTGGCCGGCCAGGCGGGTGGTGCTGTCACTCTGCGTTGTGGCGACACCATGCTCTTGGCTACGGCCACTATGTCGGCGCGACCCCGCGAAGGCATGGGCTTCTTCCCCTTGACTGTGGACTACGAGGAGAGGCTCTATGCCGCAGGGCGCATCCCCGGCAGTTTCTTCCGCCGCGAGGGGCGCCCCCACGAGGCGGCCATCCTCATCTGCCGTCTCACCGACCGCCCCATCCGTCCCCTCTTCCCCAAAGACCTGCGCAATGATGTACAAGTTGTCATCACCGCGCTGTCCCATGACCAGGAACACCAGGTTGATATACTGGCTATCATCGGGGCCTCGGCGGCCCTTTCTATTTCTAACATTCCCTTCATGGGGCCGCTGGGTGCGGTGCGGGTAGGTTACATTGATGGACAGTTGGTCTTCAACCCTACCATCTCCGAGATGGAGGGGAGCAGCCTGGATCTGCGCCTGGCTGGCACAACCGACGCCGTGATGATGGTGGAGGCTGCTGCCAACGAGGTGCCAGAGGATCTGATAGTGGAGGCCATTAAGGCCGGCCACGAGGCCATGCAGCCCATTATCGCTCTCCAGGAGGAGATGCGCCAGCAAGTTGGGAAGCCCAAGTCACAGTATCCATCTTTCGCCATGAACGAGGGATTGCGCCAGGTCGTCACGGAACGTCTGTACGGGCGGATCAACAAGGTCTTGGCCGAGACCAGCGAAAAGGAGCAGCGCAACAAGGCTCTGGACGCTATCCTGGCCGACCTCCAGTCCGAGCTGAGAAGTGAATACCAGGACAGGGACGTCGAGGAAGCCTTCAACGAGGTGATGAAAACCGAGGTGCGCAAGCGAATTCTTCACGAGGGCGTTCGCCCCGATGGGCGTGGCCCAGAAGATATTCGGGCCATATCTTGCGAGGTAGGCATCTCACCGCGGGCCCACGGAACGGGCCTCTTCAACCGGGGCGAGACCCAGGTGCTGACCATCGCTACCCTGGGCACCCCCAGGGAAGAGAAGCGTCTGGATGGCCTCTATCCTGAGGAGTCCAAGCGCTTTATGCACCACTATAACTTCCCGCCTTACTCCGTTGGGGAGACCCGCTTTCTGCGCGGGCCAGGCCGGAGGGAAATCGGCCACGGGGCCCTCGCAGAGAAAGCTCTCTTGCCCGTGGTTCCACCTGAGGATGAATTCCCCTATACTCTCCGCCTGGTTTCCGAGGTGCTCTCATCCAATGGGTCAACCTCTATGGCCAGCGTCTGCGGTTCCACGCTGGCTATGATGGATACCGGCGTGCCCATCAAGGCTCCGGTGTCTGGTATAGCCATGGGCTTGGTCAAGGATGGAGACGACTACCGTATCCTAACCGATATCCAGGGGCTTGAGGATCACCTGGGGGACATGGATTTCAAGGTAGCTGGTACCAGGAATGGTATCACCGCCTTGCAGATGGATATCAAGATCAAGGGCCTGAGCTACGAGATTATGGCCAAGGCCCTGGCGCAGGCGAAAGGGGCTCGCTTATTCATCTTGGACAAGATGCTGGAGGTGCTTCCTGAGGTCAGGCCAGAGATGTCGCCCTACGCGCCGCGCATCACCATCATCAAGATTGATCCTGAGATGATCGGCACTATCATAGGCCCTGGCGGCAAGACCATCCGGCGCATCCAAGAGGAGACGGGGGTCAAGGTAGACGTGGGGGACGATGGCAGCGTCTTCATCGCCTCGGACGATGGCCCCAGTTCACAGCGAGCCAAGGAAATGGTAGAATCCTTGGTGGAGAGACCAGAGATAGGAAAGATCTACACCGGCAAAGTGGTGCGCATCGAGGATTACGGAGCTTTCGTGGAGATACTACCCGGCAAGGATGGCATGGTGCACATTTCGCAACTAGCGGATTACCGGGTGCCAAGTGTGAGGGATGTGGTTCGGCTGGGAGACGAGATCATGGTCATGGTCATTGACATTGACCCAGCCGGCAAGATCAAGCTCTCCCGTCAGGCTGTCCTCGTGGGTTGGACGGCCGAAGAGGCCCGCGAGCACGACCGTAAGCCTTCCGGTCGAACGGGGCGGCGCGATTCCCGGAGCTCTGGCTCTGGCGGCGGTGGGTCACGCGATCGGCGCCCTCCCCGGCGTCGCTAGCTTGTTGGAAGTTGTTTGAGTGCCGAAGGTATCCCGACCGAGGCGAAAGGGGCTCGGGCTTCGGCGAGCTCAGTCGAGCCGCCAGGAGACCTTCGGACATCGCAAGAAGTTGGAGATTGGAAGTTGGAAGAATTTCAGCAAGATACAGAAACTAGGAACCGAGAAACAGCTCTGAAGATAGCGTTGGGGTGGTTGAGCGAGGCCGTGGAGACCATCGTGCCAGCCATTCTCATCGCTCTCCTCATCAACCTCTTCCTGGCCCAGGCCACCCGGGTTTACGGCCAGAGCATGGAGCCCAACCTGCACACAGACCAGCGCCTGGTGGTGGAGAAGCTCTCTTACACCTTCCACGAGCCACGGCGGGGTGATATCGTCATCCTCCAGGTTCCTCAGGCCGGGCCAGGGCTCCTCATCAAGCGAGTCGTCGGCCTCCCGAGCGAG
>CAZGKH010000178.1:0-1657 GCA_964525665.1 uncultured Anaerolineae bacterium
TGGAACCGGTTGGCCCTCCTTGCTCAAGATGCTCATCACCATCCGTCTGGGCAACCCCCGGACCTGGTTCTTCCTGGCCCTGCTGATCGCCTGGGTCGTCGCACTGCTCTGGGGGAGATTGCGAATCAGCGAATCAGCGAATCAGCGGAAGCCGGGATGTGACGGTCCAATCCGAACAATTGCAGATCCACTGAGAATCGCTGAACCGAGCACCCTTTTCGTGCTGCTTATGGTCGCCACCGGGCTGGTACTTACCCTCAGTGTCGAGTTCGTGTACCTGCGAGATACCTTCGGCACTCGCATGAACACTGTGTTTAAGTTTTACTATCAGGCCTGGATACTGTTGGCTCTGTCCAGCGCTTATGGGGTGTACTACGTCGCCAACAGGGCCGGGAGGCTGGGGAGGGCACTGTTCCTGGTGGGCTTCGCGGTGCTGTTCGTCTTGGGCATGGTCTACCCCCTGGCCGCGGGGTTCGACAAGGCTGGCGGTTTTGCTTCCCAACCGACTCTGGATGGTCTGGCCTGGGTGCGCCAGGATTCCCCCGACGAGTATGCCGCCGTTCGATGGCTCAATACCCACGTGCTGGATACGTCGGTCATTCTGGAAACAACCGGCGGTTCCTTCACTGACTACGCGCGCGTCTCCAGCCGCACGGGGCTGCCCACCGTTTTGGGTTGGGGCGGCCACGAGTTGCAGTGGCGGGGAAACTACGACGAGCCCGCCCGCCGCGAACCCGACATAAACGCCATCTACAACAGCACGGACACTCAGCACGTCTTGACGCTATTGGAAAAGTATGATATAACCTATGTCTACGTGGGCTCTTTAGAGCGAGGCAAGTACAACCCAGCGGCCCTGGCCAAGTTCGACCGCTTCATGGACGTGGCTTTCCAACAGGGCAACGTGACCATCTACAAACGGCGGCTGTAGGGCACTACAACGGATTTGGAAAGGAACGGATTTTCTCTTTCGGTTTTCAATCTGTTTCATTCCCAATCCGTTGTAGTGATGGGAGGAACAAAGATATGACGGTAGCGAAACGTACTAGCGAGACAACGAGGCAAATCGCCAAATCATCGCCATTGACGGTTGAGGTGGTCCTCTATTTCATCATCGCCCTACTGGCGGTGGGATTGCGCCTCTACAACCTTGACGGTCGGCCTATGCAGGCCAGCGAAGCGGCTCAGGCGTTGGCGACCTGGCGAGCCGCGCAGGGCTTACCTCAGGATTCGGCCCCGTCGCAAAGCCCTTTCCTGTTTACCATCAACTTGTTTCTCTTCAGCTTGTTTGGAGGTAATGACTTCTTGGCTCGACTGGCGCCGGCTCTCGGCGGAGTGCTGCTGGTGATCGGGCCTTACTTCCTACGCCATCGTCTGGGGCGGATGGGCGCTCTGGCGGCGTCGTTTCTTTTGGGCCTCTCACCCTCGGCCCTCTTCTTCTCGCGCTATCTGGGCGGCGAGGTCATCGTTGCGGCCTGCGCTCTGGTCATGACCTGGGGGCTGTTCGGCTATCTTGATCAGCGACAGCCGAAGTATCTATACCTGGTGGCAGCGGCCCTGGCCCTGGCCTTGAGCGGGGGCGCAGGGGTTTACACCTTTGTTCTCATTGTTGTTACCTTTGGGCTGGTGCTGGCCCTGGTCAACAGGTTCTCCGATT
>CAZGKH010000178.1:1757-7899 GCA_964525665.1 uncultured Anaerolineae bacterium
CACCTCTCTGGCCTGCAGGATGGCATAGACCTGTTCTCTGGCTGGCTGTCGGCTTTCCAACCACGAGTTGGGGGTCAACCATGGTATTACCACCTCCAGTTGCTGCTCGTTTACGAACCATTGATCCTCGTTTTCGGCCTGGCGGCAGTGGTCTATTTGGTAAGGCGGCGCGATCTCTTCTCCATATTCCTAACCTATTGGTCGGCGGTGGCGTTTTTGATCTACGTCTTGGCTGGCGGGCGCGGCCCGGGCGATGTCTTGCTGATCATGTTGCCACTGGCTTTGCTGGCAGGTTCGTTCATCGGCCAACTGCTCCAAGAGCTGGCTTCGAGAGCTTCGTGGGCGCAGGAAGGTCTGTTCGCGGCGGTGGCGTTTGCTGTCATCGCGCATCTGGGTCTGCAATTGGGCGCCCATGTTGTCAGCGGCCGTCGCGACTATCTGTACCTGGCTCTGGCCAGCGGTTTCATTTTGATATGCTTGTTCATTCTGTGTTGGATATCCTTCGGGCGAGAGCTGGCTTTGCGGGCGGGAGGGCTAGTCGTGTTGCTCAGTCTAGTTGCGCTGACGGTCAGCCTCGGTTGCTGGTTAAACTATCGGCGGGATAGTGATCCCCACGAGATCATGACCGTTTCCCCAACCTCTCGGCACGTGTTCGACCTGGTGGAGACTTTGCACGTGGTGTCCAGCAGAGAGGGCGATTCCAGAGCTATTGGCATGACCGTGCATCAGGGCGTGGGGCCTGCTCTGGCCTGGTACCTACGCGATTTCGAAAACGTCAATTTAGTAGCCGAGCTCAGCTCCTCCATAGATACACCGGTGGTCATCGCTCCGGCTGGAGAGCGGGAACCTACGCTGGGGGCTCAGTACAGCGGGCAGGATTTTGTGCTGACGTCTTCTTGGGAGCCCCAGGGTCTCTCAGGGGCCAACCTGATGCGCTGGCTGTTCTACCGCCGATCCTCAACGCCGGTGCAAACCGAGAGTGTGGTCTTGTGGGTGAAGCAAGAGGCGGTGCAGGCAGGCGGTGAATAAGAACAGGATAGATGTGTTGGTTGAATGTTGGGCAAGGTCTCCTGACCGCTGCCCCCCACGCTTCGGTCGGAGACCTTCAGCGAACAGGATGACCTCAGCGAACAGGATGACCTCAGCGAACAGGATGACCTCAGCGAACAGGATGACCTCAGCGAACAGGATATGATAAACACCAATCCCTCTCTCCACATCGCAGCCGAATTGAGGAATCTGGCCGAGATTCGCCGCTTTATTCAAGAAAAAGCATCGGCGCTTGGCCTTGACCCAGCTATGATCCCCAACGTGGTCCTGGCCGTGGACGAAGCGGTCAGCAACGTTATCGCCCACGGCTACCAGGGCCAGGGAGGCGTTATTGAGATCGAGATGAGTCAAGAGAGAGATGCCCTGGTAATCCGTGTACGCGATCAGGCCACCCCGTTTGATCCCACTAAGGTCCCGTCACCGGATCTGACCGTGCCGCTGGAACAGCGGACGGCCGGAGGGTTGGGGATTCATCTGATCAGGCAGATCATGGACGAAATGACCCATCGCGTTATGCCCCAGGGAGGCAACGAGTTGACCCTGGTGAAGAAAGGAATAGAGGGAAAGACGATGAAGATTTCGACATCGGTTGACGAGAAGGAAACCGCCCTGGTCGAGATCGAGGGCGAGCTCGATGCCCGCACGGCTGGCGATCTGGACAAGGCCCTGAGCGATTTGCTGGCCCAGGGGCACAGCCAGTTGGTTCTCGATTTCACCCAGTTGGCCTACATCTCCAGTGCGGGATTGCGCGCCCTCCTGCGCGCTCAACGGGCGGCACGCGATCTCGGTGGAGAAGTGCGACTGTTCGGCCTGAACGACCACGTGCTCGGGGTTTTCCAGATGTCTGGCTTCCACCAGATGTTGCGTATTACCGCCACCCACCAGGAGGCCATTGAAGGTTGGTGAAGAACGTAGTGCGTATGCCCAGTGCGCTTTTTTGAGGAGTCAAGCTGTGGAAACCAAACCTGTGCGCTTACTTGTTGTTGACCAGGACCAGGACGACCGTGATCTGCTGTCTGGCCATTTTGGGCAACTGGGATACAAAGTCGCTGTTGCAGAAAGCGGACGTCAAGCACTGGACATGATAAGTGAGGCCAGAGAAGGTCAGGTGCAGAAGTTTGACCTGGTGTTCTTGGACATCTCGAAGCTGGGAGAGGACAACTACCGCGCGCTGGAGCGGCTTAGAGCGGACCCCGCCCTGGGTGATATTCCAGTGATTGTGGTCGCGACGGCGGATGGTATCGGCGATGCGATCAGGTGCATTGACGTCGGAGCGCAGGCGGCTATCGTCCTCAAGGAAAAGGTGTCCAAGATGGAGCGTGATCTGGAGATCGGCCGGCAGATCCAGACCGATTTCTTGCCGAGGCAGATACCGCAGCCCCCTGGTTGGGAGATTGCTACGCACTTTGACCCAGCTCGCGACGTGGCGGGGGATTTCTACGACGTTATCTCCCTTCCCCGTGGTAAGGTGGGCCTGGTGGTTGCCGATGTGTGCGACAAGGGCGTAGGCCCCGCGCTGTTTATGTCCCTTAGTCGCAGCTTGATGCGGGCTTTTTCCGAAGAGAACCGTACCTCTAAGTGGATGGAGGATTTCCTCAGTGGTATGCCGACCACTCTTAACATCAGCGATGAGCAACGGCAAATGCTCCAATCTTCCGGTAGCAGCGCGCTTCTCGCCGTCGAACTCACCAATGACTATATCGCCCATAATCATAGCGATATGTTCATGTTTCTCACCATCTTCTTTGGTGTGCTCGACCCAGCCACCGGGGTACTGACCTACATTAGTGGCGGACACGAGGTAGCGTTCATCGTTGGCCCGTGCGGGGGTGTCAAGACGCGCCTCCCCCCCACCGGTCCGGTTGTGGGCATAGACACCGAAACCCAGTTTGGTATCCAACAAGTCAGGCTGGAACCCGGTGACCTGTTGCTGGCCTACAGCGACGGCGTGCCCGACGCTCGAAGCCCGGATCGCGAACGCTTCACCCACCAACGCTTGGTGTCGTTATTGGAGCAGCCGGCTCCCTCGGCGGCTGCCTTGCTGGAACGCATCAGGGCCAGTGTGTGGGCTCACATTGCCTATGCCGACCAGTTTGACGACATTACCATGCTGGCTGCACGGCGAGTGCCTGTGACCGAGGCATAGCACCTGGCCGGATGAGACAACAGATTGACCCTGGTGAAGAAAGGCACAGGAGGAAAACGATGAATCTCACCACATCAATTGACGAAAAGGGGATCGCCCTGGTCAATATTGAGGGCGAGATTGATGCCCGCACAGCCGGTGACCTGGACAAGGCATTGAGCGATTTGCTGGCCCAAAGGCACAGTCGGCTGGTCCTCGATTTCACCCAGTTGGACTACATATCCAGCGCGGGATTGCGCGCCCTCCTGCGTGCCCAACAGGCGGCACGCGATCTCGAGGGCGAGGTGCGGCTGTTCGGCCTGAACACCTACGTGCTCAAGGTTTTCAAGATGGCTGGCCTCACCCGGATGTTGCATACCGCTGCCACCCACCAAGAGGCCATTGAGGGGTGGTGACATGACAAACATCCAGCTAACCTGGAGGTGGATTCGGCGTCACACCTCCTGGCTGTTCGGCATAGCCCTGGTGTTGATTCTGGTGGGCAATTTCCTCTTTCGCCCCCTGGCCCGCCCGTCCATGGCGGCGTCGCCTCTGGCCCACAGCATCGGCATTCTGGGCAGCAGCCTGATACTCCTGGCCCAGATCTATTCGGTCAGGAAACGTACGCGGCTCATCAAGGCCGGGCGCATGAGGACCTGGCTCTCGTGGCACACGTTTCTCGCCCTCGTCGGGTGTGTGCTGGTGGAAGTGCACGCGGGGCCTTTCTTCTACGGCATCGGCGGGCTGGCTCGCGTCACGATGTGGCTGGTAGTGCTAAGCGGCATCTCCGGCCGATACATCTATGCTTTGATCCCAGAAGCGATGTTGGAAGAAGTCGAGGCCGAGGTCGCCTTGTCGGACGAAGAGCAGGCGCTGAACCAGGAAGTCGAGGGCCTGATGCAGCGCCGCATGCAGGCAATGCGCCAGATTGAGGATGTCGGACTTCTGACGGTACTGGACGGAAAAAGGCCGCGGTCGGCCGCTGCTGGCGCATTCACCAGTTGGACCGCCTTCCGCGATATGCTGCGGTTCAACTACTTCTACCTCAAGGACCTGGCAGCCATGCGGCGCGAGATCGAGACACTCTATCACGAGGAACAGGCCAGCGTAACCGCACTGTATGAGCACATGTTCCGGCGCATTGACCTGGAGCGAGGCATGGCCCGGCTTATGGTCGCCGACGAAGCCATCCGTGTGTGGCGTCTGACCCACATTCCGCCGCGCGTACTGCTCCTGGTCCTGACACTGGCGCACGTATGGACGAGGCTCTACTACTGACAGAGGAGGTACACCGATGCGAGGGCAGTTTTCTCCGCGCGTTCTGCTTCTCAGCACACTCCTGGCTGTGTTGGTCGTTGGCCTGCTGTGGGCTTTTCCTTCGTGGCGGATGCCCGGACCGCTTAGCCTGGCCCATACCGCCTCCGAAGGCCAGTGCGCCCTGTGTCACCAGCCGTGGCGGGGCCTAAACGTCGCGGGCTGCCTGAGCTGCCATGCGCCCATTGCCACAGCCCGCGCCTCCGGAGTGGGTCTCCACGGCAGCGATCAGCGCCCCTGCAATGCCTGTCACATCGAGCATCAGGGGCGGGAAATCTATACGGCGCCCGCAGGTCCAGGGCTGGCCATGGAGAGTAGCTGCATCGCCTGTCACACCAGTCCAGAGATCCTGGAGCCGATGGCCAGCGCCAAAACTCAGGTGGAAGTCGCCGCCTGCGATGGCTGTGGGGGTACACTCCCTCTGATGGCCATTGGGGAGAAGCTCTACGTGGATGCCCCGACTTTCACTGAATCTCCGCACGGGCAGCAGACCTGCGACGGCTGTCACGGGGGGAATCCCGAGATGCTGGCTGCAGAAGAGGCACACCAGGGGCTAATCCCTGACCCCAGCGCTGACCCAGCTCGCGGGTGCGGTGCGCCAGAATGTCACCAGACCAAAGCCTCGACCTTTCCCAAGACCTTGCATGCCACCGTGCGAGGCTTTACCACCACGCTACGAGCGCGCAGCGACGAGGCCCACTGGCCTGCGCTGAGTGCAGCGATGGGAGAATCGTGTAGCTACTGCCATCCCACTTGCGGGCAGTGTCACGTGAGCCAGCCCGAGGTCGCGGGTGGAGGTCTACTGGCTGGACACACCTTCGTCCGCCCGCCGGTCGAGCGTACCTGTCAGGGTTGTCACGGCAGCCGCGTGGTAGCTGAATACATGGGCCTTGCCCTGAGCGTGGTCGAAGGAGAAGCGGAAGGAACACAGCCGGACGTTCACCTGGCCCGGGCTAACATGACCTGCCTGGATTGCCATCCTGGGGAGGCGCTCCACGGTGACGGACAACCTCGCATCAATCGCCACGACCAGCCACTGACGCGGGCCTGTGCCTCCTGCCATGCCGACGTTATTGCCGCTGGATCTGCCATCCCGGAGCATATTCTGCACTCGGACACAGTGAGTTGCTGGGTTTGCCATGCTCAGCCATACAACAATTGCTACGGCTGTCATGGCACGCGCACGGCAGACGGCAACCTGACCTTTGCCAGCCAGCGGGAGGAAAGGGGCTTCAAAATAGGCCGGCTGCCGGGGGAAGGCGACTACGTCCTGTTACGTCACGTCCCCGTGGCCAGGGATACCTTCGCGCCCTTCGGCACAGACCTGCTGCCGAACTTCGACGCTGTGCCGACCTGGAAGCAGACCAGGCCGCACAACATCCAGCTCCGTCCACCCCAGAGCGCGAACTGTCTAACATGCCACGGCACAGCGGAACTGTGGTTGCAGCAGTCCGATCTGGAGCCGGGCGACGCCGAGGCCAATGAGACAGTCATTGTTGAACCGGTTCGCCTTTCACCACCTTGAGGTTGCACTTCGACATCCGCCAGCGATGTGCTTCGCCTCCAGTAAGTAACCTACCAAAAGTTCTTTGCACTTTCTGGCTCTACGCGGATTCGTGGGGTAAGAGGCCAGACCTCCGAGGTTTCTAGGGC
>CAZGKH010000179.1:0-7869 GCA_964525665.1 uncultured Anaerolineae bacterium
TTGAGCAGCGCGGGCCGCTCGACCCCCATCCCGAAGGCGAAACCGCTCCACTCGTCGGGGTCGTAGCCGCCGTTTTGCAGCACGACCGGATGCACCATCCCCGCGCCAGCGATCTCCAGCCAGCCGCTATATCTGCAAACCCGGCAGCCCTCGCCACCACACAGGATGCAGTCCATGTCGGCCTCTATGCTGGGCTCGGTGAAAGGGAAATAGGAGCCACGAATGCGGATGCGGCGCTCCGGCCCATAGAAGCGGCGGGCAAACTCGGTCAGGGTGCCGATCAGGTCGGTCATAGTGATAGCGTGCCCCACCGCCAGCCCCTCCACCTGGTAGAATTGATGCTCGGAGCGGGCAGTGATCTGCTCGTAGCGGTAGCATTTGCCAGGCAGGATGACGCGGATAGGCTCAGGATAGCGCTCTCGCATCACCCGGATCTGCCCGGGCGAGGTGTGGGTGCGCAGCAGTACTTCGTCGCTGATCCAAAAGGTGTCCCACATATCGCGGGCCGGGTGATGGGGTGGCATATTCAGCAGACCGAAGTTCAGTTCGTCGGTCTCGACGTCGGGGGCCTCGTAGACTTGGAAACCCATCGCGCCGAAGACAGCGTAGATCTCCCGCAAGGTCTGAGTGGTGAGGTGCAGCCGCCCTACGCTGACGGGCCTGCCAGGCAGAGTCACATCGCTCCTCTCCTCCCTCAGCGCCCTCTCCAACTCCTGGCGTTTGAGAGCCTCAGCCTTATCATCATAAGCAGCTTCCAGTGCCAGCTTGACCTCGTTGGACAGCCGCCCCACAGCGGGCCGCTCCTCAGGGGGGAGTTTCCCCACATTGCGAAGGATATCATTTAACTCGCTCTTCCTACCCAGATGCCCAATGCGCCAATCGTCCAGTTCTTTAGAATCAGAGACTGTCTCCAGGGTCTGGAGAGCATTATCTTTCAGTTCGTGTAGCTTTCGCAGCATTTTTGCGCTCCTTCACGATAGTAGATGAGAAAACTTGCTGGAGTGCGGGCGCCAGTCCGCCTTGTGGGGCAGGCTCGCGCCTGCGCTCCGGATCACGTCTGCTTTGGCAAGCGGCGAGCCCGCTCCGGAAAGATGAAGTCGCATCGGATTCTCAACAATCGCCAAATCATGGTTGCCTCCAATAAGAAACGGCTGCCTGCTTCGTCAGGGGCGAAGCTGCAACCGTAGTGCTCCGTGGTACCACCCTTTTTTGACCTGCAACAGGCCCTCTTTCCACCGGCGGCCACCTTTCCGGTCTAAGTGGCTTACCAGTTACCCCGCTAACGGGGGGCCTCCGGAACGAACTAGTCTGACAGATGGCCAACGAGCCTATCAGCTATCTGCGATACGCCATTCTGCCATTTCACTCGTCGGCTCAGGAGCGAACTTCAACGGGCTTCGTCCGGGCGGGGCTCTCAGTCCACGACCTCGCCTCCCTGGCGGTCTCCCTCCGCCTACTCCTCTCCGTCACAGCCTTTATGTAGAAAGTGGTGTTCAATTATATTATGCAGATTATAGCACTAAAGTCGGATTCTGACAAATGCCCACCGGTTGGTAACAAAAAAGCCACGGGGTTTTCCACGTGGTGGCTTTTGGAGTCGAGCAACCGCTCCCGCTATAACCTCACTCAGAGGCCACCCGAAGCTGAAATAGCAAGAGGGGACCGCGATGTCCCCTCTTGCCATTTCACTGCTTACCTTTGCCTAGACCTAGAACATATCATCGGCCAGGACCGGCAGCAGGAACAGGATTGCATCCATGTCCCCATCTACGGTGAACACCACGTTGCTCAACTGCTTGCTGATGCCCTTGTAGAACCGGCCCCTGTCACCACCCTCGAAGGTGTAGAGGATGTTGTCGGGCGTGGTGACGTTTCCAGCGTAGACTCGGCCATCCTGCACGGTGTAAACGGCGTTGGCCTGGCGGCTGTCCACACCGGGGATGATGCTGTCACCCTCGATGGTGAACAACACGTTGTCGTTGATCAGGGTCTTGCCCTGGTAGATGCGGTTTCCCTTCAGGGTCAACAGGATGTCATTGCTGTTGCCCGTCGAGACGCCCTCGTAAACCCGGATCTTGTCGTCGCCCTGCTCCACGCTGAACGCCAGTTCCTCCAGAGTGTCGGCGATACCGTTGTAGATCCTAGAGCGCTGAGCTGCCTTAGCTGCAACAGCAGGCATCCAGTCCACCGTCTCAGCCTCAGGTATGTAGCAATAGCTGGACAACTGAATAGGATCCGCCAGGATCGGCAGCAGTAACAGGATCTCTTCCATGTGGCCGTCTATGGTGAAGACCACATTGTCCGAAGTGGTGCTGATGCCCCTGTAGAGCCGGCCCCTGTCAACACCCTCATCGAAGGTGTAGAGGATGTTGTCCGGAGTGGTGACCATCCCAGAGTAAACGCGGCCATCGCGCAAGGTGAAAGCGGCGTTGGCCTCGCGACTGTCGAGATGGGGGATGATGTGATTGTCCTTGATGGTGAACAACACGTTGGCGTTGGTCAAAACGTTGCCCTTGTAGATACGCTTGCCCTTGAGGGTCAAGAGGACGTTCTCGTTACTACCTGTCGAGACGCCTCTGAACACCTGGTAGCGGTCATCACCCACCACCTCCACGCTGAACTCCAGTTCTTCCAGAGTATCCGAAATGCCTGCGTAAATCCTGGCAGGCTGATCGGCCAAAGCCGCAGATGGAGCAAGGCTCACGGCCAACACCACCAACAACCCGATAGCTACTACCCTTTTCATGATTTGTTGCCTCCTTTTGTGTTTTTCTGGTGCTTCTGATACTATGTTCCTTTTCACAGTTCTTCGCCTCCTGAGGTACTATTCCCCTTTCATGATTCTTCACCTCCCTGCGTGTTTTCTTGGCGCGTCTGATGCTCAGACGTAGAGAAGTCTTGTTTTCTTACCCCTTGCCCCAAGTAAACCACCCCGCAGCAAGCTGCGGGGCATTCCCAGCGGAATGATTGTATTGGGGGCTGCCGCCCCCAAACCCCCGCTGGCCATTCCTCCCCCCAGCAAGCTGGGGGGCATCCTGGCTACCTTAGTGAATTCGCGGTCTGTGAAACCTATGATGTGGTCAGCGTTACTTCGTACTGCCCTCGTTGCCACCTCACAAGCGGAGATTTGGGCCACCATCCAACGGACCATTTTGAGCATTTTCAGATGGGCAAGGTAAGAAATGACCAGGGAAATGTATCTTATTTCTTAAGTACACTCAAGGGAGGGAAGCGTGATGAAGGACGAGTTCCTCAACCGTTGGATCCACAACATCTTCGCCACTCAAAACGAGGAAATGGATTGTGCACAAGCATCTGAGGCCCTCTCTCAGTATGTGGACGTAGAGGCCTCGGGCCAAGAAGCAGCCTGCTTATTGCCCGATGTGTGTCAGCATCTGCAGCAATGTAGAGAATGTAACGAATCTTATGAAGCATTGCTGGAGATAGCCTGCCTAGAGGCAGGCGGCGAGTTGCCCAAGACGGATGAACTCATGGAGGATGTCTTGAGGACGTGTGGGTCGCTATCATTAGAGTTGCACCAAGTGCCTCATTGATTCTATTCTAGCTGCTGTACAGAGGAGGCACGCCGGCTGAATGGCCAGCGGCTTCCTCGCCTGAGGGTTTTCGAGAAACAGCAGCAGCAATACACAAAAAGAAGTAACTACTCACTTTATGCTCGTAGCGGACCCTAGTCCGCTGTTCCAACGACGATGATCAACGCCAAAAACTGTGAAACATGTACCTGGCCAGAGCTACAGCGACTGCTGAGGCCGCTGGACTAGGGTCCAGCGGGAGCAGGTGAGTAGTGACCAAAAGAAAAGGTTCTGGCGGATGGTCTGCCAGAACCTTTTCTGTACGAGGTTCCTTAGGCTCAGACAAAGATGCTTCACAACTCAAGGACGGACCGGAATCAAGCGAAAGGCCAGACATTGACAAGAGGTCTATACCGTGCTAGAATAGGCGTGGTTCCGAATATCTTGAAGCTGGCGTTTCTGTCTTGCATATGAGGTCTTTTCGGTGTAAAATGAGATTTGAGAGCGATATGACTGAAGAGGAATTTCAGACCCTGGTAGCTGAAGCGCTGGCCAATTTGCCGTCAGAGGTTCTTGAGAAGATGGACAATGTCGCCGTAACGGTTGCATTTTGGCCCAGTCGCACCCAGTTAGCTCGTGCCGGAGTGAAGTCGCCCCACATGCTTCTTGGACTCTATGAAGGGGTTCCGCTGACCAGGCGTGGGCTCCACTATGGCATGGTGCCTCCAGACCGAATCACTCTCTTTCAGGGGCCGATCGAGGCAACTTGTCATGCTCCGGCCGCGATTAGAGAACAGGTTCGCCGTACAGTCATCCACGAGATCGCCCATCACTTCGGCATAGACGAGGCTCGTATTCGAGATCTGGGCTACTAGACCACAGAAGTGAAAGGCCACCTGTGCGACTGCCTCAGGCGGCCTTGTACTTGCTACCGGGACACAAAGTCGCTGCCCCGGAGGTAGAAGCGCCAGGGGATGCTCATAGCTACTGCGTCGGCCCTGATGCCGATGCGCGGACTGGCCTCGATTATCGCCGGATCCACCCTTGGCCCTTCCTCAATGAATAGCACTTTGCTGGTGCAAAGGTCCACCCCGTTGAAGCTCCTGTCTATGGCCAGGGCCTGGCAGAGCTTGGCCGGCCCGTTGGTCAGCTCCCTGTCAGGCTTGCCGGGGCGATGACGGTGCATGACATCCAGGCCCTCCAGCGGCTCCAGGGCCCGGATCAGCACTGCGGCGGGGAAGCCTTCTTCCTCGGTCACGACATTGAGGCAGTGGTGCATGCCGTAGATGAAGTAGACGTAGGCGTGGCCAGGTGGGTCATACATTACCGCGTTGCGCGCGGTGCGCCCACAGGCAGCGTGGCAGGCTGCATCGTCCTCGCCAATGTAGGCTTCCGCTTCCACGATGAGGCCCGAGAGGCGTTGGTCATCCACAACCCTCACCAGCCGCTTGCCCAGCGATTCCCGTGCCACTGTCAGAGTACTTCGCCGGTAGAAATCTCGCCCCAGCCTGCCCATCAGTCCTCCAGGTATTTCAGGCCGTGCGCGACCTCGACTACCACCTGATCAATGGTCAGGCGGTCGGTGTGGACCGTCCAATCGGCGATGGCATAGTAACGCTGGCGGATATCCTTGAGCATGGCGATTCGCCGTACGGGATCATCGCCCTTTAGAAGGACGTCGGCCACAGAACTGGCTCCCTCGGCCAGGGCTCGGCGCAGCCGCTCGCAGATGGTGCGAGGCTTGGCTTCCAGGCAGACCACGTGGCCAGCCTCGGCCATCAGATCGCGGTTCTCGTCGAGCATAACGGCTCCACCGCCCGCAGCAATGATCACACCGCGGCGGACACATGCCTTCTCCAGAGCTTGGTGCTCCAGTTCTTCGAACGCTTCACGACCTTCTTCGGCAATGATCTCCGGAATAGGCCTGCCGGCCATTTCGACGATGCGTTGATCGGTGTCAATGAAATCCCAGCCTAACCTCTCGGCCAGCCTATGGCCGACACTCGTTTTGCCTGTGGCAGCAAAGCCGATGAGAATGACGTTAGCTTTCACCTGCAATGCCTCCTAAGGAATTGTGTTCGCAATTGTACCATACAGCCACTATCAAGGCAACACGGAAACACTGGGCTTCGTCTGACGACTCAAGATGTAGTATAATCATGGTGTAGCTACTCACTCTGTCATTGCGATGAACGAAATGACGAAACAATCTCCCCCGCTGGCTACATTGAAGGCAGGAGATGGCTTCGCTATACTCGCAATGACATCATTGGAAACCAGGAAGGAGCAATGACCAAATCAGCTTTCATCTGCTCACCAGATTTGTGGCGGCAGGGCCACGGGGCAGCTCATCCCCTCAAACCAGAGCGTCTGCAACGCACGTATGAGTTGCTTGCGGGTTACGGTGCTTTTGATAGCCCGGGGTCCACGCTGGTGCAGCCACGGCAGGCAACCCCTGAGGAGATCGGCCTCTTCCACACTGAAGAGTACATTGAAGCAGTGCGCAGCTTAAGCCAGGGCGAGAAGCGGATCAACCCCAGACGCTACAACTTCGGCCCAGGTGACAATCCCGTTTTTCCTGAGATGTACGAGACGGAGGCGCTGAAGGTCGGATCTACTTTGGTAGCGGCGGAGCTAGTAACATCGGATCAGGCAGACGTGGCATTCAGCTTCAGCGGGGGAATGCACCACGCCGGCCCCGATCATGCCTCAGGCTTTTGCGTTTTCAACGATGCTGCCGTAGCTATCCATTGGCTGTTGAAAAAAGGCCTGCGAGTGGCCTACATTGACATTGACGCCCATCACGGCGATGGGGTGCAAAACGCTTTCTACGAAACCGATAGAGTGCTCACCATCTCTCTCCACGAGACGGGCCTTTACCTATTCCCCGGTACTGGGTTCGTCGAGGAGATGGGAAGAGACGAGGGGCGCGGGTATGCTGTGAATCTCCCTTTTGCACCTTACACCGATGACGAGGTCTATCTTTGGGCTTTTGAGGAGATCGTGCCGCCCCTGGTGAAGCGTTTCCAACCAGACGTCGTGGTCAGCCAGTTGGGGGTGGATACTCACTACCAAGACCCTCTCACCCACCTTCGTTTGACCACCTCGGGCTATGTGAGCGCCGTGACGGCTATCAAAGAACTAGCACCGCTCTGGCTGGCACTAGGCGGCGGTGGGTACGACGTAGATGTAGTCGCTCGAGCCTGGGCTTTGGCCTATGGTGTCATGTCAGATCAAGAGTTTCCTAATAATCTACCATTGACCTGTGTGGAGAAGTATGGACATCGCAGCTTGCGCGACCACAAAAAGCCGCACATTACCCCTGAGCTTCGGGAGCAGGCACGGCGCTATGCTGAGAACAGCGTGGCTGCTTTGAAGCGTACACTAGGAATCTAGCCAGACTTGAGCAGTTGAGCGAGGTGGTGCAGATCAACCCGTGAGCTCAGATCGAGAGTCAGGGGAGAGACAGAGACCACTCTGTCTTCCACCAAAGCGGAAATATCCGAGTCCGGCTCCAGGGCACCAAAGTCCACTCTCGCTTCGTAGTCAATGGTACTGGCTCTCGGTAAGCCTGCAGAGTCGCTTTCGATGGGATGGAAATATCTCTGTCGTGAAACCCTCGTTAGCCGCCAGGGGGTTTGCTCGGTAGCATCTTTGGGCACATCTATCTTGAGGACGTCCACGTCTGGCGGGAGCTTGACCGCGAGGAGATATTGAGCGAAGATCCGGGTAAAGAAGGCTGCTGCTGTAAAGTCCATGTCATGAGAAAGGCTATAGTGATATTCCTTAGCGGTCTCCAGGGAAATGGCTAGGCTGGGGATGCCGAAGACCGCTGCCTCCAAGGCTGCCCCTACAGTCCCAGAGGCGGTGATGCCTGTGCCCAGGTTCTCACCATAGTTGATACCAGATATGGCTATGGTTGGCTTCTTTGGAGCTACTTCCAGCAAGGCATACAGCACTGCTTGGGCCGGCGTACCTTCGATCGAGAAAGCGGACACCTTTTGCTCCCCTACGGTGACATGTTCTTCTTGGACGGGCACGTTGTTGAAGGAAAACGTACTTCGACCCGCCCCTGTCTGCTGGTGCTTGGGAGCCACCACCAGCATCTCGCCCAAGTCGTGCACAGCCTCCACCGCGGCCAGAAGCCCCGGTGAATCAATTCCGTCGTCGTTAGTGATCAATATCAGAGGTTTGCTTCCGTTTGACACCGAGGTTTCTTCTCCGAGCCGATTGCGATGGCATCATAGCCTACTAAGGACAATCTTGCCCAATGGCTGGAAGTGAGGTGCACCCCAAAAGTTGTACCGATCTGACCTGTGTTTATTGTGATACTCTC
>CAZGKH010000180.1:0-7792 GCA_964525665.1 uncultured Anaerolineae bacterium
CGGCAGGCCAGGGGCATAGACGACAGTCCAGTGGTAGTCGAGCGGGAGGAGAAATCGCTGAGCCGCGAGATAACCTTCGCCCAAGACATCGGCGACCGGCGGGTGTTGAGAAAGACGCTGCTTTCCCTCAGCGAGGATGTAGCCCGCCGGCTGCGGAAGCGTGGATTGCGTGGGCGGACGGTCAAGCTCAAGCTGCGCTACGCCGATTTCACCACCCTCACCTCTCCAACCTCTACCTTCTATCTTCCACTTCTCCGCTTCTTCTCCATCCTGGCCCAGGTATCCCGCAACGATACCGTCCGATTGAACACCAGTTTCCCATCGGCCGAATCGGGGTCCACGCAGAAGTAGCCCTGTCTCTCGAACTGATATATGCTTCCTGGTGCTGCACCCGCTAGACTTGGCTCAACGCGGCACGAGGTCAGCGTCTCCAGCGAGTTTGGGTTCAGGCTAGCCGTGAAATCCTCACCCTCCTCCACATCGAGCGGGTTGGCTTTGGAGAAGAGACGATCGTACAGGCGTATTTCGGCCTCGGGCCCGTGGGCAGCCGAGACCCAGTGCAGCGCTCCCCTGACCTTGCGCCCGTCCGCCGACCACCCTCCGCGCGTCTCCGGATCATAAGTGCAGTGCAGCTCGACCACCTCACCCTGTTCGTCCTTGATCACATCCACGCAGGTGATGTAGTAGGCGTATCGCAGCCGCACCTCGCGACCAGGGGCCAAGCGGAACCACTTCTTCGGCGCGTCCTCACGGAAATCCCCCCGTTCGACGTAGAGCACCCGTGAGAAGGGAACCTTCCGCGTCCCCATGCTAGGATCCTCTGGATTGTTGATACACTCCATCTCCTCCACCAGGTCTTCCGGATAGTTGGTGATGACGACCTTGAGGGGGCGTAGCACGCCGAACACCCGTGGCGCGCGCTTGTTCAAGTCCTGGCGGAGGCAATGCTCCAGCAGAGCGACATCAGCGATGCTGCCGGTCTTAGCTACACCAATACGATCACAGAAGTCTCGGATGGCCTCTGGGGTGTAGCCGCGTCTTCGCAAACCCGATAGCGTGGGCATCCGTGGATCGTCCCAGCCGCTGACGTACCCTTCTTCGACCAATCGCATAAGGTATCGCTTGCTCATCGCGGTGTAGCTGAGAAAAAGGCGCGCGAACTCCATCTGCCGTGGATGATATATCCCCAACTGATCGAGGAACCAATCGTACAGAGGACGATGGTCTTCGTATTCCAGTGAACAGAGGGAATGGGTGATGCCCTCGATGGAATCAGATTGGCCATGAGCCCAGTCGTACATCGGATAGATGCACCACTCGTTGCCTGTGCGGTGATGGGTGGCGTGGAGGATGCGGTACATGACCGGGTCACGCAGGTTCATGTTGCCCGAGGTCATGTCAATTTTGGCCCGCAGCACGTGGGCACCGTCCTCGAATTCGCCGGCCCGCATGCGCTCGAACAGGTCCAGGTTCTCTTCCACCGAACGGTCTCGATACGGACTGTTCTTGCCCGGCTTGCCGAAGGCCCCTCGGTACTCCTTGATTTCCTCTGGGCTCAGGCTATCCACGTACGCTTTCCCATCTTTGATCAACTGCACGGCCCACTGATAGAGCTGCTCGAAGTAGTCCGAGGCATAGAACAGCCGGTCCTCCCAATCGAAGCCCAGCCAACGAATGTCCTCCATGATCGCGTCCACGTATTCCTCTTCTTCTTTCACAGGATTCGTGTCGTCGAATCGCAGATTGTACAACCCCCCGAATTCCTCGGCGATACCGTAATCAATGCAGATGGCTTTGGCGTGCCCGATGTGCAAGTAGCCGTTCGGCTCCGGTGGAAACCGAGTATGCACTCGCCCGCCAAACCTGTTTGTAGTCAGGTCTTCTTTGATGGCGTCTCGGATGAAGTCAGAGGGGCGATCGGAATCGGTCGTGGTCATGTTTGCAGCTCCCTTCTTGTTTTTGGTTTCAATTGCTGTGTTCTTCATGGCTTTTTCCCCTTGAGTTTTGGTATGGTGTGTGCAACTCGCTTCTATTCATCATCTGGCTTCGCGAGCCAAAACTCTCGAACCTGTTGAAAATACTCGATTCTGTCGTTGATCTTGGCGATTTCCTTGGGGTAGAACTGGAAAAGGACGTCACACAACTCAATCATCCACTTCCTACGCGAGTATTGAGGGTTCACGGTTATGAAGTTTGAATTGGCAATCTGAATCTGCCCCCACCCCAAGGCACCGATGGTAAGGCAATCCCATCCTAGAAACTCAATGGGCACGAATCTGACATTTGTAACGATGGCTTGCGTTGCCTCTAAATGGTAGCTGACTATCAGCAAAACGAAATGGTTTGTATCCTCTTCATAGAATCTAGCAAGTCTCCGAACCGACGTCAAGTTGGGCATATTGAACCTTGTATCAGTTCGGTGTGTCTTGACGTCCACTATATAGTAGAAGTCGTCGGTATCTGTAAATGCGAGATCAGCCATTGCTCGCCTAGCAAAGGTTGCCGAATACTCTTTACACAGGTCTCCAAGTATGGTGTCGAATGAGTCTCCCAGGATGCTTTCAATTGCGTCCCCTACGGCTCGTGTGCTACGAGCTGTACTTCGAGATAGAAACTCCTCGTGGGAGTTGAGCAGTTCCATTACTCGGAGTTCAATGTCCTTGTAGGCGTCAGTGTAAAATATCGAACTTCTCATCGAGCGCTCCTGATGTTTCTCTATTCAGCCGGAAATAGCCTGGGCTGTAGTCTATCAGGTTGAGATCTTGACTGCTCTTGCCTTTTCTGATCTGCCAACGTGTTTCTCTCCCAAAAGACGCCATCTGTATAGCCTTGGATACTTTGATCTTCTTGCGCCATGTCTAGCCGGCGTTCTGCGAGACAACAGTAAAACTCGTCAATCTCGATTCCAATATAGCGACGCGTAAGCTTTTTTGCAACAACCGAAGTTGTACCAGATCCTAAGAATGGGTCGAGCACAACATCGCCTTCTTTTGTGCTTGCCAGCAAAATCTTGGCAAGCATTTTCTCTGGTTTCTGTGTCGAGTGGTCTGTGTTTTCGGGCATTGACCAGAACGGAACTGTAAGGTCTGTCCAGATATTTGAGGGGTGAGTTAGGCGAAATCTACCGTTATCAGATTCATGCCAATCCTTTGGCCGACCTTTCCGATCTGTGTAGGGAGCAATAACACGCCGCTTGAGTTTAACATCTTCCACGTTGAATGTGTAGTCATCAGAGACAGTGCAAAACCAGATGTCTTCTGAACAGTTCTTCCAATTACTCTTCGCTCCTCTACCTTTCTCTCGTTCCCAGGTGATACGATTGCGAACGATGAATAGCCTCTCGGCTACTCGATGAATTGCTGCCGAAGATCGCCAGTCGCCACAGATATATACAGAAGCGCTAGGTTTCAAAACTCTTACAAGCTTCTCCAGCCATGACTCCAGCCACTGTTCATATTCTGATAACGATACTTGGGCAAATGAACGCTTATTGAAAGACTTCGACAGATTGTAGGGTGGATCAGCAAATAAAAGATCCACTGAACAGGCTGGCAACCAATCGAGTATCTCATTCATATCTTGGCAAATCGTGCGGTCGGTGATCTCCTGCAGCGTCGCTGGCCCATGCAACTGAATAAGACGCGATTGATAGAACCGCAGCTCTGCTTCAGTTAGGGTAACAGTTCGATTTCGTGGCGCCCGATCCTTCCTCTTTTCGGTCAATGTGTCTCACCTCCTGCCAGTGCAACGAGCACTATCGCGGTAGGACTGCCAGTTACCCAACAGCCTCCGCACAGATCCCGGCGCGCGGTTTCACACACGGTTCTGAATTGGTGGTGGGGCGCGACCGCTCCGCCGACCCTAATTGGGCGGCGGCTGATTCCTCGCAACCAACTATCAGTTCCAGAGACTGTATGTGATAAAAAGCAACAAGATGCCCACAATGGCAAGAAATACATCCAGTACCTGGATTAGTGTAATCGTCTTCTCCATTGAAGACCAACTGCGAATCTTCGGGAGAGGATCAAGTAGGAGATATTTCAACTCTTCGATGTCAGGATACGGGTAAAATACGCATCCCGGGTTATTCCTCGAGAACTCCCTCCACTCATGTTCTAAATTCGCGATATTGATTCTGTCGAGGCCGACAACCTTTTCAATGACTGCAATGGGTATCCACCGGAGATTCAAGTATCGCCGCCCTGCTTGCGTCAGTACCTTCCAATAGCCAGAGAGGACCAACGAGAAAAGGCCGGTTAAGAAAGCCAATACGCCTAGGATGCACAGGCCGATATGAAATTCATGAGAGTTGATTATGAGAGGCTCAATATCAGCAAGCGGCTTTGCTACAGCCCCAACAATTGCGATTAGGGCTGCATGGACGGCTAAGAAAATGGTCATCCTGCTTTGGCCTAGATCGTCCTCGTGGCTATACTGCTTCCATGCCTCAATGTACATTATTTTGAGCCATTCCTCATCCTTGTATAAATCTCCAAGTTTACTCACCGCTCAATCTCCTTCCTTGAACAAATGCTCTCGATGCAGGCGCCACCATCGCGGTAGGACTGCCGGTTACTCAGCAGCCCCCCCGCACACATCCCAGCGCGCGGTTTCACACACGGTTCTGAATTGACGGTGGGGTGGGCGACCGTCCTACCGACCGTAATTAGGTGACCTTATCTCAATCGAATAAAGCCAACTGTCTATGGAACGGAGCAGCAGACTCCTTAGCAGATAAGAAGCCCCTTATCGTCTCCTCAGCACCAAACTCTCTGGCAAGCGCCACCAGGCTCAGTCTACCAAGAATACTGGCTGTAATGGGCCTTTTGGCATCCCAGAAGATGAATGATCTGAAAAACTCACTAGCTACCTCCGAGTTCAGTAATCCCGCCAGATGGTTCGCTTCCTCTTCACTCTGACAGGGTATGAAATAGCAAGTGTCGTCCAGGACGACAGGCTTTTCAGCGTATGGTCTAACCACCGCAAAATGCAGTTTCTTGTACAAACCAGATATCGCAACTTTCCAGGGCGCGAAAGAGTATTCGCCAACACCAAAAATCGAGAAGCGGGGATGTCCTTTGTAGACCGAGCTTTTTCGTCTACTGAAAAACTCGCTATGGCTCGTCAAATAAGCCCAGGTCTTTGGTGCTGTATGCCTGATCAGAGCAGTGTTTTCCCCCACTGCTTTCTGCGTAACCAACATCCATCTTGATGGCTTAGGAATGTCGTCATTGGCGACATCAGAACTCTTGAGCATCGGATAGACATACGTAGTTTCCAGATCAAATAACTCACCCAGTTTGTTTCTGAACCCTTTCTCTTCTCTCCTGAGTTCCATAACTTTCGAACAATCGTGTTTTATCCCTGAGCGCCACGTGTAAGAACTCCCATTCTCAAGATGTTTCCAGCGTTCATAGCGCTCAATAGCCGCAATCAGGCGATTGTTTCTGTAACCGAAAGTGGTTCGATATGCATCCTCAGATATACCCTCATAGACCCGGCAGATATGCTCGTGGCTCTCACTTACCGTGGTGTCACAGACCAATAGACAGGCATCTACAGAAGCACCAAAAGCTTCTTTGGCGTCAATGAGGTAGATCCGCGAACGCCCCAAGCGGAAGTTTCGCTTCCAGGCGTGAGCAAGCACCTTGCGTGCAACGCTCGTCTTGCACAGCATCGCCATAGTTGCATGGCGATGATTGAGAGACTCCAGAATACGAATCAACATCCATTCTGATATGTCAAAGTTGCTTTTGCCTGTCTTGGCATCAAGTCCTGAGAACCCTTGAAGGTTGGTCTTTACGGGCAGATTTGTGCTGTTTAGGATTGCCAACTCGGAGCTAGTTACCCAAGGGGGATTGCCAATAACAAGGATTGGGTCAGCCAAGCCCTTCAGTAGTCGTTCCCAATCTAAGTTGAAGAAGTCGCCTTGCAATACACGAACTTTGTTAGAGTGCGGTCGTGCTGCCAACCTGGTCCGGACGCGTTCAACGTACTCAGGATTAACGTCCACACCTATCGCTGTAGTTACTGACGTAAACCGGTCCAGGGCAGACAGCAACAGGTTTCCTTCACCACAGGTGGGTTCAACAACCGAAGACGGCCTCACCCCTTGGTCGAGCAAAAAGTCACATATCCTGACCGACAGATCAACTGGCGTCTGGAAATCCCCGAACTCTTTTCTTTGTTTGCTTCTCTTTGCAGGCATTTTGGTCAACGAATCCGTACTATCCCGCCTATTTCACCGGCCTTCTCAATCACCCGACGGTATTGAAGTCTCCACTGCAATGCATTGGATATAGTCAGGTAGCCTATCTTTGGAGGATTCCCTGAAATCTCTTCGGCCAGCTTATGAGCTTGGATGTCATCAACTGGCAGGCGCCTATCTTCCATGAAGGCCACAAGGTCATCAATATTGCCATCGTTCTCCAGGATTTGCCGAATTCCCACAGTCGTTTGGAAATCTGCCGTTCGACGTTCGTCTACAAAGATCGTGTTGACTATATTCAGTCTGCCCATCTGAGTCTCTGGATCATCAATCTTCTCGTACACAAACACCAACAAGGAATATCCCAAACCGTATATCTTCTGCCTGGCCGATCTGAACGGGCATGAAGACTGCGGCTGCGTCGTACGGGTGACTTTCATGTCAACTCCCAGACCAGGGAAATCTATCCCGCTTGCCGAACTCCCTTGCTCGTAGGAATACCTCGCGGCCAGGTAGGCCCGGAACCCATGCTCGAAATAGGTGCCAATTGCCTTGCCGTCTGTAATACCGTAAATGGCGGCATCGGCGTGATCGGATTCCACCTGGGCAAAATCCCCTGCTTCTTCAAGTAACAAGGCCAATGACAGTTGTGGAGCCATGTATGATTCCTCCTCATTGGTTGCTGCCCTAATTATACTACGCCACCCCAGTTTCGTCAATAGCGAAAACAAGAACTCCCCGCCGGAACCTGACAAGGCCGGCGGGGAGACGGTCACCAGAGCAAAGGAGACACACCAATGGGCAGCAACTCTGGATCGGCGGCAGGGCGGGCAACCGCCCCAGCGACCGATAATCAAATATTGAGCACCTCGAAGATTTCTCGTCTCACATCGTCGCGGTTCAGCACGTCTTCGATGGTAAACCAGTGGTCAATGTCATTTCGGTGGGACTCCAAGTCCAGTTGGGCCTGTTCGGTCTGTTCATTGTCTGACGATGTCATTGTCTCCCGTCCTCTTGAACCAGAGGCTTTTTCCAGACCGTTATGCTTTTACGCAGCGCAGCACGACCGAACCTTTTCATTTGCTGGCTGCTGTTGCCTTTGCGCTGTGGCAAAACGTAGACCCTGACCGGCTCGAATCCAACTTGCTTGGCCAGGCTTGTGCTCAGCATGTCAACGGGAATAACCTCGCCAGCGTAGCGCACGTTGTCATTGACAAAGGCCACTTGCGCACCACCACGGCACGTCCGATGGAGCTCTGCGAACACAAAGGTCAGTTCCGTGAAGTATTGGTCAATCATAGTCAGCACACCCGTGTTGTTGATCTCTCCCCGTTCGTTTCTGATCCGCAGGGCAGTATTGATCTCGGCGAGGGCTTCATTGCTTCTGACTGCATCCACGATGTCCACGTGCCGGTCATAGTGACCAATAGCTCGATAGAACTCCCCTAGCTTATCCAGCTTCGCCTTATTCTCTACTGTACACGACAGTTGCCGTTGTCGCAGATCAAAAATCTCCTCTCCCACGCCCAGGTAAGCCAACTCGAGAGCATACGTCCTGGTGTAATCATATCGGTTGGCATAGGG
>CAZGKH010000181.1:0-7792 GCA_964525665.1 uncultured Anaerolineae bacterium
ACTGGCGTGCGGCAAAACCTCGGAGGTCTTACCCCTCGAATCCATGTTGACCCCACTTTCTCCGCGCAGCAGAACTGCTATCAAGAGGCGTCCGTTCCGCTGAGCTCGCGACGAAGCCTCGCCCCGCTTGGTGGCCGTTTACCCCTGAAAATCGGGGCGGGGACGTCCCTTCGTAGCAAGGGAAAAGTCGAAGGAACTTATGGCGACCTACTTACCTCAATGTGGAGTTGGATACACCCGCCTATTTGACGCTGAGGGAAAAAGGAGTAGAATATGAATCAGACATTCTGGATTCGCCGTATCAGGTCAAGTGGGTGGTGAGTTGATACCTCCACACCAATAACAACGAAAGGAGAAAGAAACATGACTGAGGAACATATCACGACCACAGAAGAAGCAGAAGCGGAAGGGGGACGTAAAGAGGCCGTCAAGGATAAACGTGCTGGAGTGGGAGCGAGTCTCGTACCGCCTGTGGGGATTGTCTTGATCACGGCCTATCTCATACTGGCCTCTATTCTTCTATTGTACGGTCTGGTGCAATTCTGGCCTTCCCCAATCCCGACCGAGGGGTCGGCTCCGGCTTCATCACCAGCAAACTTCCTCTTCTGGACACTGACGGTTTCGGATGAGGTGCGCTTGATCTTCATCGTGGCCATGGCCGGCGCCCTGGGCAGCCTGGTGCACGCCCTCCGGTCGCTCTACTGGTACGTCGGCAATCGGGAATTGGTGTTTAGCTGGTTGGCGATGTACGTCCTATTGCCCTTCGTCGGCTCAACTCTGGGGCTGGTTTTCTATTTCATCATCCGAGGCGGGTTCTTCTCACCCGAGGCGACCATCGAGCAAACCAGCCCCTTTGGCTTTGCGGGACTGAGTGCCCTGGTGGGCATGTTCTCCGAGCAAGCGGTGCTGAAGCTCAAAGAGGTGGCTGAGACCGTGCTGGCCAAGCCGCAGGAGGGGAAAGACCACGCCATTGCATCAGAGGCAGGGGAGGGCGCCTCGGGCGGCTAGCCGTGGGCCTGGAACACGGCTGGGCAGGATTTACGGATTCCTCTTCAATCCCGATCCGCTGATCCGTTCATGCCTTCAACAGGCGCAGAGCGTCGCCTGCTGATCCGTGTTTTTCGTCCTATTCGAGGCGGCTCCTTCTTGCCTGAAGCGACAATCGCGAAAGCGGCTCCTACCGTGTACGAGTTGTGTGGTAGTGGGCGAGGCCTATCCTCGCCTGCTATCTGCCCAACGGAAGTTACTACCTGCCAAGAATGAGCGATCTGATCAACGGTGGCTTTTACCTTTACCTGGGTCACACCGGCCTGAAGAGTCGTGCTAGAAGGTCTTTTTGCGTGTTTGTGATCTCTAGCGCCGTCTGTTCCACGGCAGCGCGGGTTCAACTCATGACTGCGGAGGTTTTGTCTTATGGCTGTGATACGCACCCTCTTCCAAATTGGCGTCTCCTTTGTTTTCCTGATCGCCAACGTGTTGATCTTATTGGTGATTTGGAAGAATCAGCAAACCGGCTCCGGTTCCGGCAAGCAAGATACGTCAGCACAGGCAGGCCCAGGGCAAAATTGCCTGGACCCTACTGACATCCTCAAATTGGAGTTTGAGTATGCCCGTGTTACGGCCAGCGAGGCGATGGAGCAACGGCACACCATGGTCAACTTCTACCTATTGGTCACAGGTGTGATAGCTTCGGGCGTTGTCGCTGTGCTGGGACAGAGTGCCGGCCTCCCGAGATTCGCCGGAACCGTGCTCTTGTGGCTGCTGTGCGGTATCGGGTGGCTCTATTTCTTGGCAATCATTCGCCTGCGTCAGGCCTGGCATGGCAGCGCCCAAGCGATGAACCGGATCAAGGATTTCTACATTGAGCATGCGAAAGACTTCGAGCCTGACGTGTTGCGTGAAGCCTTTCTTTGGAAGGCTGAGACTCTTCCCCGCTCAGACAAGCCGTGGACCGTGTTCTTCTATTCGGCCATACTCATCGCTTTCTTGAACAGCGCAGCCTACATGGCGGGAGGAGCCTTGCTGAATCTGGCCGCTCCACGGTACTTTTCGCTGCTCGTTCTGGGGCCACTGGCTCTGTTTGGGTTGACGTTTTTTGTCTTCCATGTATGGCTCTACTTCGCCTTCCTGAAGCCGGCGCCATGAGATGAGGTAACTCGTAGCACGTGGAGATAGCAAAGGAGATGTCCATGCCGTCGGGATCGTCTCGGCCACATGAAACCGCACCCTGGGTGAAGATCCTTGATCAAATCGAGGACTATCGGTTCGGCAAGCTGTTCCGAATTGTCCGTGCGACCCTCCGGTACCGCCGCTTTGATGGCCGGCTAAGTAAGCCTGTCACTCGCATCAACTTTGAGCGGGGTGATTCCGTGGGCGTGCTGCTGTACGACTCTCAGGACGATGCTGTGATCCTGGTACGCCAGTTTCGCTATCCTGTCTATGCTGCCCTCGACCCCGACGAACGCGAGGGAGATGGCGCCAAACGGGCGTGGCTGCTGGAGATTGTAGCTGGGGTTGTGGACGGTGGCCGGGCGATCATGGAAGTGGCTCACAGGGAATTGCTGGAGGAAACTGGCTACCAAGTCAAGGGCGATCTCCAATCCATCGCCACCTTCTATCCCAGCCCTGGCGGCACCTCAGAGCGTGTCCATCTGTTCCTGGGTGAGGTGGATCATCGCCAACGCGTTGGCAAAGGCGGCGGTGTCCTGGCTGAGGGAGAGGATACTCAGGTCGTGATGCTTCCGTTCCACGAGGCCATGGACATGGTCGCCCGCGGCGAGATCTGCGATGCCAAGACCATCATCGCGCTGCAGCACCTGGCGTTGCTCAGAGCTAGTGATAACTGATCCAGCTTGGGCAGTTGTGGTCGCCTGGCAACACTCGCCATGGGAGTGAATGCCTCCCCCACCAGTAGCCCTCGTTGCGGTGTGAAGACGACGCAGTTTGACCTGAAGCTGACCGGAAGACAAGCCCTGCTGTTCCTGACCATTGAGACGTGTCTGCTGGAGATCAGGCTCCTGGTTGGGGATGATGGCCGCGCGGAGTCATCGGCCGCTTGACACCTGTCCCTGCCAGAGGAGCAACCTGCGCTAGTTTGGTACATGCTTGACGGGAACGTGAACCATGCACAAGCTGCGACCTCAAACCGCTTCCAGATGGCCATGGATGGCTCTCGGTGGTGTAGCCGGCTACACCGCTCTGGCGCTGGGGGCGCTGGCCTATCAACTCAGCCTGAGAACCATCGCCGCCACGGGACCCTACCTATTGGCGGCGGTGGCCTTCCTCGGCCTGGCCTTCGTCCTGGCCCTGCGCCCCCTGGACGAGCCGGCGCCGCGCTTGTTCTTCCTGGCCTTCCTGGTCGTCAGCGCTGAGCTGGCGACCACGGCCGCCCTCGACCTCTGGCCACGCCGATCACCAATGTGGCAGATTGGCCGGCGGATCGAGGACGTTGCCTTCTGGTTGGCCGGCAGCCTGACTTTGCACATGGCCCTCAGCTTCCCCCGTCCGGCCCCGATCCTCCGCCGCCGCTGGTTCTCCCTCGCCCTCCACACCCTCGTGCCGGCGGCCTTCCTGGTCGCCTTTCAGACCCTGGGCCCCGATCCAGCCGACCGGGTGGCTCATTTCCTCATCGCCGTCTACTGCAGCCTGGCCATCGTCGGCTTCGTCTATCAGTATCGCCGCACGCAGAGCCCGACAGAGCGATACCAGCTTCGCTGGCTCCTCTGGGGACTGGTCGTCGGGCTGACACCCTATTTGGTGCTGGTGGCCATCCCCCGCGCCCTTGAAGGCGCGCCGCTCCTGCCTGAGGAACTCACCCTCCTGCCTATGCTGGCTGTGCCCGTTGCTTGCCTCGTCGCCGTCTTTCGCTATCGGCTCCTCGACATTGACGTAGTCATCCACCGCACCGTGACCACCGCTCTGATGACGGCTAGCATTGCCCTCATCTACGGCGTTGGGCTGGCCGCCCTGAGCTGGCTCGGCTCGCGGCTGGCAGCCGGCGTCGCCTGGGAACGGCAGGCCCAGTGGCTGCTGGTGCTGACCCTGGCGGCTTTGCTCTACCCACTGGGCACCCATCTGCACAGCCGGGTGTTGCGCTGGATGTTGCCCCAACCGCTGCGCCAGGAGGCATTGATCCTCCGATTGAGCCAGGCCCTGCCGTCGCTGGCTGACGTAGGGGAGCTATTGGACAGGACGGCGGACTGCCTGGCCGAGATGGGGCTGCTTCACTGCGCCGCGACCGTCATCCGCGAGGGTCATTTCTTGCTGCGGAGCGGTGAGCGCTGGATGGCACCTGACCCGCCATTCCCCTCCAGTGACTGGGCCGACCTGATTGCGCCCTGCCACGCCAACGATGCGCCAGCCGACCTGCACGCGGCTGGTCTACTCCCATTCTTCCCGCTACTCTATGTGCCGCTCCGAGACGGCCCCCGACTGACCGGCGTCCTGGCCCTGGGCGCTAAGACCAGCGCTGCGCCGTACAGTTCTGCTGACCTGGAGGCCCTGGCAGCGTTTGGGCGCTATCTGGGCTGGGCGATGGGACGCCTGACAGCCAGCCCGCGTGTGGTCAGGCGGATCACGGATTACCAAGCGGCGGTACTGCCACCCGGCAATCTGGCACTGGTTGCCTGCACCGATGCGGCTGTGGGGCGCTTTGTTCAGAACACGCTGGAAGAAGCCAAGTTCCGTGTCCACCGCCTGCCCGACGGCGCCGACGTGTACGACTGGCTGGCAGAGAGGCCCGCCGACGTGGTGATGTTGCAGGGACGGTGGCCGGCCGGTCCAACCGAGGAGGTGTGTCGCCAGGTGCGCCAGTTGTGGGATGTGCCCGTTCTGGTCATCACTGATGTCAGGGCGCGCCACGCGGCGGCCGGCCTCCTCGATGCTGGCGCGGACGACGTCATGACTCGGTTGCCTGACCCCGATGAACTGGTCTCACGAGTTTGGGCTTGCCTCCGCCGAGCCCAGCCGCCGGCCGGACCGGGACCAGATCGCTGTCTGATCGCTGGTCCCCTGCTCGTTGACCTCGCCCGGCGACGGGTGACGCTAAGCGGTCAAGAGGTGCACCTCACACCGACCGAGTTTGAACTCCTGAAGGTCTTGGTGTACCGACCTGGCCGCATCGTCACCTACCGTGAGCTCTTGCGCGAGGTATGGGGCGACGCCGCACAAGAGGATGTGCATCTCCTTTGGCCGCACATCCACAACCTGCGCCGCAAGATTGAGCCGGACCCGGCTCATCCTGAATTTATCCAGACCGAACCCGGCCTGGGCTACTGCTTTGAGCGTCGGCAATAAGGTTTCGTTAAGTCGTCCACTCTTTACCCCCCGCCACGCCGCATCTCGACCCCCAATCTAAAGCACTTCTAAAGATACACCCTGCACGCCTCAAGCTCTTCACAAGGTCTCAATGGTATAATATAGATATTATGATGTACCAATCACCAGACGGGATTGAAGGCAACGGCGAGATAGTGGCCAGGGTTAGAACTATCGCCCGACGGGCCCGGACGGACCCCGTTCTGGCGCAGCAGCTCCGGCTCGATCCGGTGGGTACCCTGGCCTGTCTGGGTGTTGAACTGCCGTCTGGCATCCAGGTCGAGATCGTCTCCCCCGAGGAACAGCCAGCTCTCCTTGGCCGGACGCTGCGGTTGCCTGTGCCGCTGGCCCGCTTCTCGCTGTGGCAGCGATTCATCGAGTGGCTCTCGATTTCGGTGACACCTGTGCAGGCGGCGTCAGCGCTGGCGGTAGCGGCCGTGGTCATGGTGGTGGGAGGGATGCTCCTCCACCCCTGGGGCCAGGGGGATGAGATTGCAGGTTCCGTCGTCACCGGGTTGCCATTGACTATCCATACACCCGATGGCCAGACACTGGCCGCAGAAGTGGCGCCCGACGCGACGCTGGACCGACTTCTGGCCGACCTGGCGGCCAAGACTGGCCTTCCAGCCGGCGAGCTCCGCCTGTGCTGGGAAGACACCGAGTTGGCTGGCCACCGCTCGCCGCAGAGCTACGGTATCCCCGCGGGGGCTGAATTGTGGTTGGAGCATGTCCTGGTGGGGAAGTAGGAGTGCGAAAGGAGTTTACCATGAAGACATTGGATCCGTTCACGTCCCATTCCCGCCGCATCTGGCTCGTGCTAGGCTCCCTGCTGCTTGGTGCACTACTCCTCGTCATCACTATGGCCGGACTGGCCACCGCCACCTCACCCCCCGACCCCTCTGCCCAGTTGCATGACGCCTGGAAACAGGCCCAGAAGGCCGGTAGCTATGCCTTTACTGCTGACATTGAGCAGACGCTGATCCCCAAGCCGACCATCTACAACGTCGGTCGCAGCGACGAGCACGTGGCCCTGCGAGCTGAGGGACAGGTGCGCCTGCCCGACTACAGTTACCTGCGCCTGCTGCCCGTGCTAGCGCCTCCCGGCGCCGATCTGATGCCTATCGAGGTAGAGCGCATCGGCGCCGAGACGTGGGTGACCATGGACGGCGAACGCCAGCGCATGGATGATCCTGCCGGCGTCGCTGCACCCACTGGTGACTACCTGGCCTACCTGCAGGCGGCCCGCGAGGTGCGTGAACTGCCGGCTGTGGAGGCAGGTGGCGTCCGTTACGACCGCCTGGCTTTCATCTTGGACGGACCCGCTTTCGCCAAACACGTGCGCCAGCGGCTGGAAGAGCAGGTGGCAGCCGACCTGCCTGAGGGCGCCCGCCTGCAACCACCAGCATCGTTGAAGACCCTGAGCGGCCAGGGCGAGCTGTGGATCGGACCCAACGGCCTGCCCCGGCGGCAAGTCCTGGAGCTGACCCTGCCCGACGCCAGCGAGGAATACGCCGCCGAAGCCCGCATCATCACCGACTTCTCCGACTTCGGTTTGCCAACCGCTTCCCTATCAACCTCCCCCCATCTCCCTATCTCCCCATCTCCCTATCTCCCCACCATCGTAAAAGGACTGATCCCCCTAACGGTTCTGACCAGCCTGGTGTTGTTGCTGGCCTACCGCCAGCGCCCCCGCGTCTACGCCAGCGTTGCTATCCCTGTTATCATCGCCATGCTGATCCAGCCCTTCGTGCCGGGCTGGAAGCTGGCCCGCTTCAGAGCCCGCTACGGCCCGTCAATTGCCGAAGCGGCACCACCCACCGACGAGCCACTTCCTGATGAGCCATCCCCCCAGGAGCCGTCATCCCTGCAAGACCTGCTGAAGGGCCTGGACATGGCGGCGACCCCCGGCGCCGCCCCGCCCAACTCTCCGGAGGCAGCGTGGCTGGATGCCCAGGCAACTGGCTGGCGCGACCAGTTGGGCATCACCGCCTACTACGAGGAGCTGGCCCTCAAGTACAGCAGTGTGGACTCCGACGGCGACGGCCTCAGCGACGCCTACGAAATGGTCCTGGGCACCTTCACCGACACGATAGACAGCGACTTCGACCTAATCACCGACACACTAGAAGTGGAAGGCTTCGACTACAATGGCGAGCACTGGTCCACCAGTCCTCTGGACCCCGACACCAACCGCGACACCCTGAAGGACAATCTTGAGTGGGCCTACCCCATTGGCCAGGCAGGAGGCCCCACCCCCTACACCCGTCCGCCCGGCCAACGCTTCGACACCGACCTGGACGGCGTGCCCGACCTGTGGGACGACGACAACGACGGCGACGGCGTGCCTGATGAGGTGGACGTCTCTCCCTTCCGCGCCCTATCTGGCGACAAAACCTCGCTGTCCCTGAGCGTCAACCCCGGCGGCCACCAGGGTCCCGTCTACGTGGATCTGGAGCTCCGCCCCACCGACGCCGAC
>CAZGKH010000182.1:0-7787 GCA_964525665.1 uncultured Anaerolineae bacterium
GCCCACCGCGCCCGACGGAAGGTCTCAGCATCCCCTTGGGCCGCGGAAGTGGCGGCCGAGAGCAGAGTGTCGGTCACTCCGCTCATGGCCGAGACAACTACTACGATGCCTCCCCCCTTGTCTTTCAGGGTTTGAATGACGATGTCCGCTGCCCTGCTAATGGCCTCCCCATCGCCAACGGATGTACCACCAAATTTCATTACAATCATGGATTTACCTCCAATTATCCATGCCGGAATCCCGGCCTTTCTATACTTAAGACGACGCAAAGCCGCCTATCCTTCGACAGACGGCTTCGTCGTGGGGACTGCGATGTCCGAGCTTGTATCCTACCACGAAGACACCAAGGCACCAGGATTAGGGAACTACTTCGTGTCTTTGTGTCTTGGTGGCTACTTCCACTGATCCAGGAAAGCCATCATCTCTGGGTCGTCGGCAAATTCGTTGGTCAGAAGCACAACCTGCCCCTGGTAATCAGCCACTTCACCCTGGCTATCTATCTCCAGACTGACTACCCCGATTCGCTGACCCTGGTGGCCAGCCTGAGCAATCACGGTGCGGCTCAGCTCGTCCCACACGGGCGGATTCAGGACGTCGCGGGACTGACCTCCAACGATGAGGTCAATACCCTCCACCTCGCCCGCTATCTGCATATCCACAGCCGTGCCCAAGTGGGAGAGGACAATGATGACATCCGCCTCCTTGCTGACCTCGACCATGAGATCCTGCAGCGCTTTCAGCGGATCCAGGACAACGATGGCTCCGCCAGGCGCACTGGCCGCCTCCTGGTTCGTCACGCCGATGATGGCCACTTTGTGATCGCCCATCTCCTTGACAACGTAGGGTGTGGCGAACAACTGATCCGTCTCCGGAATCACCACGTTGGCCGAGAGGACAGAGAACGAGGCCTCGTCTATGCGCTGACCCAGCACATCAAGACCCAGTCGGAAGTCCATATCGCCCAGAACCATGGCGTCATAACCCAGCAGGTTCATGGCCTCCACGATGGCCTGGCCTTGCGTTTGCTGGGCCAAGGGGCGGTTGCCAAAGAGGGTGTTGCCCCCATCCAGCAGCAGAACGTTTTCCGAGGTCTTTCTTACTTCTTTCACCTCTGTAGCCCGCCGGGCCAGCCCCCCTTTGGGGGGCCTTCAACCGCAGGGTTCGGTGTAACCCTGGGTGTCATTAGTATGCAGAACTGTAAGCTCAAATAACTGCGTTGCGGGAGCTAGAGTGGGTGCAGGTGTGGGAGTCATGGTTGGTGGAGGTGGAAGAGTATTCGTGGGCGGTGGTATGGGCGTGTTCGTGGGCGTAGGTAAGGGAGTCGAGGTAGGGTTGGGTGTTGGTGAGCTACATCCCAAGAGGGCCAAACCCATAGCCGCCAACGCAACGAGTACAATGAGCTTGATTCTACGCATATTCCCCTCCAGAGCGCGTCGAGAAATCAGAGCGCGGCCTTGATGAGGCCGCCGCGTAATAGTATACTTCACTAGGGGCAATTTGTCAAAGAAGCCTCGCTAGAACCTCTTGTTTTGAGCGCTAGGTTGGGCTGGACAAAAGCGGCCAGATGGGATACAATAAAGGGCAGATGCATCTTTATTTGAACTCACCTGGACACCAACTTTGAGAAGGAGACACATGATTCGCATCAAAGGCAAATCCTTGTTGCAGCTAGGCTCGCTGGTATTGCTCTTAGCGGCCATGCTGGTAACTCAGCAATCCGCCGTGGCCGGCGGGGAGTGGTGGATGGATGATTCCGCCCTGTATTTCGTCTGCAACGCGACTGGCGTCGAAGTCACCTGCATGATGGGCATGGTGAACGTCAACAGCCTGGATCTGCCTACCGGCCCATACCCATGCGATGAGGTCACGGAGATATGGGGCTATGGGAACCCAGCGGATAATCAGATAGACCTCACCGGTGTTACCAGTGTAGACTTCACTGCTCTTGAGTCCGTCAAGGTAGGTGGGGCTTGTGGGGATGACCGCATTATCGGAAGCGGAGTCGGCGACGACTTATCTGGCTGGAATGACAACGACTTCTTAGACGGCGGACCTGGCGACGATGACCTGACCGGCGGTAATGGCAAGGACATCCTAATAGGCGGAGATGGCGACGACGTGCTCCAAGGCGAGGATGATGACGACACGCTGTTCGGCGGGGCTGGAAACGACCTGCTTGCCGGCGGCCATGATGACGATGCCATAGACGGCGGGCCGGGTGACGACACTTACTTCATGGGGCCCAGCGGCGACGACACTTTGAGCGATGAGAGCGGCAACGACACCCTGGATTTCTCCCTGGCCACATCGGGGATCACCCTGGACATGGACCTGACCCATGTGGACCGGGTGGTGGATGCCGCGGGCAATACCGTGCGACTCGAAGGCCAGTTCGAGAACTTCGTTGGCAGCGCGTTTGATGACACGGTCTTCGTGCACCCCCTGGCAGCACCACGCAGCTTGGACGGTGGGGGATACGTGACAGGAGACATCCTGAACTTCGATGCCCAGGGCGCTGCCATCAGCGGAGACGGCAGCATCATCATCGCCGAGGGCTTCGCACCTGTTACTTGCACCAACTTCACAACGATCAACATCATCAACATCGGCACCCCCACCCCGACGCCCACCATCACCTCCACGCCAGCCCCCACCACCACGCCTACGTCTACACCCCCACCGACGGCCACTCCCTCACCTACAACCACTCCAACGCCAACACAGACAGCCACGCCAACAGCCACGCCCACGCTCACCCAGACGGCCACACAGACGCACACTCCGACAGCTACATTCACATCAACTCACACTCCAACAGCCACCTCCACACCCTATCTCCGGGTCTACCTTCCGCTTGTCCTGAAGACGGCTCACCAGAAATTTCTGTTTTAAGGGTCAGCGTGCTAGGCTCGGCAAACGCCGAGGGCCGAATCTCCTCCCCAGCAGGCATTGAACATAAGCAACCTTAAAATATTCAGAGATTTCAAAATTGGCGTCTCCAGGCCGTATCTAAATCGGCGTTTTTCCGTTATATATATAGAGCCTTGCAGCGCTCGGCAGTGCAGCAGGAGGAGTAGATTGTCCGAAGAGAGGTAGGAGATGAACAAGTTGATCAGGTTGCTGATAACTCTGATCATGGTGAGCGTTCTGTGGGGCTGCACATCATCCAGCGAGCAGCCCACGTCTCCCACTCCCATCCCTTTGACACCAGAGCCAAATTCGACGCCTGTGTCTACCGCTGCTACCTATCCTGCAGTGCCACAAGTGCCGGTAATAGAGAATGACGGCTTCATCACTGCGGAGGCCGTCTCCATTTCAATAGCTTCGGCCACCGAGTCCTATCACCAGATGAAGCTAGAAATCATTGCCTCGGAGGACGTGGAAAGTTACCCTAACTTCACGAATGAAGCGACGCATCTTTGCTCTACTCATCGTTCTTGTCTTCGTGGCAAGCTTGATAGCGCCCGTTGCCGTGGCGGATGCCCCTTCTAAGCCTGTGGCGAAGAGGAGAGGCCTTGAGTTAATGCCGCCGAACCCGGCGCTGCAACTGGACGAGAGTCCGGAGGTCAACTTCCCAGAGACGGTGAACACGATTCGCAAACGGCGGACTCACAACAGCCCGCTCAGGGCGTTGGTGATTCTGGTGGAATTCACCGACAAAGCCTATACCTATGCCGCGACTACTTTCGATGATCTGGTCTTTGGCACCCAGTATGACCCGGGCAACGGGGGCCCCACGGACAGGACAGTCTACAACTATTACCAGGAGATCTCCTATGGGGATCTTGAAGTCGTCACTGTCAACCTGCCCAGCACCCTGGGTTGGCCCGCGATGCCGAACCTCTACACCTACTACAGCGACACCGATGGAATCCCCTTTACCGCTGACGACTACGGCTTCGGCCCTTACCCGAACAACGTCCAGCGGTTGGTGATTGATGCAGTTACCGCCGCCGATGCCACTGTAGACTTCTCCGATTACGACCAGGATGGAGATGGTGAGGTTGATACCCTCTTCATTGTCCACACTGGCACCGGGGCGGAGTGGCATGCCTGCGCCAGAGATATCTGGTCGCACGCCTGGGACATTCGCGAGGACGACGGTTTTGGCAACATCCCACCTGCTACCGTCCTCGATGGAGTGACCATTGGCGCCTACTCTATGGAGCCGGAGCATGGCGGCAACCCCATGGGCTATTTCCCGGACTGCAGCACCGATGCGGGCGCCGCTTTGGGCCCCTTCCCTCCCACTGCCGGTGTCTACGCCCACGAGTTGGGCCACGTCCTGGGCCTGCCCGACGAGTACGACTACGGATACGAGTCCGTTGGCACAGGGCGTTTCAGCTTAATGGCTGCCGGCAGTTGGAACCGCTACCCTGACGAAGTACAGTTTGCTGGCAACTCTCCCGCTCACCCCAGCGCCTGGGGCCGTGTTCAGCTCGGCTTTGTCACGCCCATCATTGTTGGTTCTACCACGACCTGCGTGGACATCCCACCGGTGGAGACGGACCCCACCATCTACAAGCTTCCAATTAGGAAAAAGGAGTATTTCCTGGTGGAGAACCGTCAGCAGATCGGCTTCGACCAAGGGTTGGTGCGGCTATGGGGTCCTGAGGGGACGGAGCACGGGATGGTCATCTACCACATTGATGAGGATCTCTTGGATCGTAACTATTGGCGCGCCAACGAGGCGGAGTGTTGGGAAATTGACAACTGCAACTGTACCACCCCAGCTTGGACCGGTGAGACTCACTATGGCATCGCGGTGGAACAGGCGGACGGGCTGTATGAGCTAGAGCACTACTTCAGCCTCGGCGACAGCGAGGACTTCTGGCCCGGCGCGCTGGGCAAGACCACCTTCGACTCCACCACTGTTCCTAACACCAGCTCCTACTACCGCACCGAACCTTGCGAGACCACTGTGAAGGTCTGGGATATCAACGAGGTGGGAACCACAATCGCCGCCTGCCTTGAAGGGCAGGCAGTGCCTATCGGTGGTATCGCCGTTCCAGTGAACAGGCTGGAGCTACTGGCCCCGTGGATGGGATTGGTCACACTTGCTGGACTCGCAGCCCTGTGGGTTGTGCTGGCCAGGAGGCGCGAGGACTAGAAATCCGCATCTCAAAATTGATCGCAAAGCAGAAGGTTCTGGCGGATGGTTCGCAGAATCTTCTGTGCACGGGCATGTTCTTGCCGTGCTATCATCATTCAAGACCACTTGGGCGCAAACCATAGAGGAGGATTTGCCATGAACAAGACGAAGCTGACACATAGGTTTGTCAGAGGAGTCTATCTGTTTGTCATCGCCGCGCTGCTGGCCGGGCTGGCGTTGATCGTGTCGTGGGTGTCGGTGGCGCAGGCGGGGCAGAATGGAGAGAATAATGATGTTCTGTCCTTGAGCAAATCCTTCACCGACGATCCGGTCGTTCCGGGCGGCACGGTGACTCTGGAATTCACCTTAACCAACACCTCGACGGTCTACAGCGTCACCGACATCGCCTTCACCGACGATCTCGACGCCGTGCTGGCGGGCCTCGCGGCAGTGGGCTTGCCGGCAGCCGACGTCTGCGGCGCGGGCTCGCAGCTTAGCGGAACATCGTTCCTGGCACTTACCGGCGGCAGCCTGGCAGCGGCAGGCTCGCCGGGAGACTCCTGCACCTTCTCCGTGACACTCCAGGTGCCCGCCGGTGCCGCGTCGGGGAGCTACACTAACACCACTAGCCCCGTCTCGGGCCTGGGAGCCGACGAGGTCCAGGTCCAGGGCGACCCGGCAACAGACGATTTAGACGTGCAAGAGCAGCCTGGCACCATCATCGTCGAGAAGCAGACCGACCCCGATGGGGCCACTGGTACCTTTGGCTTCACCGACACCATCACGACGCCCAATAGCTTCAGTCTCAGCGATAATGGCACGAAGACCTTCACCGACGTCGTATCTGGCACCTACACCATCACCGAAACCAACCCTGCCCCCGCCTTTGACCTCACCGCCCTTGACTGCGTGGAGGACGGGATCAACAACTCCACCGAGGATGTGGATACCGGGGTGGCCACGGTCAGCCTCCAGGCGGGCGAGACCGTCACCTGCACCTTCACCAACACCCAGCGGGGCACCATCATCGTGGAAAAGCAGACCTTGCCGGACGGCTCGACGCAGACCTTCGAGTTCCAGTCGAGCTACGGCGCTAACTTCTTCCTCGCTGACGGACAGACCAACAACTCCGGCCTGTTGGTGCCAGGCACCTACTCGGTGGCTGAGGTCGACAAGGCCAACATGCCGGCTGGCTGGGACCTGACATCGGCCACGTGCGACGACGGCAGTGACCCGGGCAACATCGTATTGGATCCGGGGGAGACGGTGACCTGTACCTTCACCAACACCCAGCGGGGCGCCATCATCGTCGAAAAGCAGACCGACCCTGACGGGGCCCCCGGCAACTTCACCTTTACTGGTGATGCTGCCGGGACCATCTCGGATGGCGGACATATCGTGGTGAGCGACCTGCAGCCCGGCACCTACACCTCCACCGAGGCCGACCCTACGCCGGGCTTCGACCTCACCGCCATCACCTGCGATGACGGCAACAGCACCGGGAATGTGGGGACACAGACTGCGACCTTCAACCTCGACCCGGGCGAGACGGTGACCTGTACCTTCACCAATACCCAGCGGGGCACCATCATCGTCGAGAAGCAGACCGACCCTGACGGGGTCCCCGGCAACTTCACCTTCAGCGGTGACGCTGCCGGGACCATCTCGGATGGCGGGCAGATTGTGGTGAGCGACCTGGCGCCCGGCACCTACACCTCCACCGAGGCCGACCCTACACCGGGCTTCGACCTGACGGCCATCACCTGTGATGATGGCAGCAGCGCCACTCCCAGCACCTGGCTCGTGGGGACACGAACGGCGTGGTTCAAGCTCGACCCGGGGGAGACAGTGAAGTGCACCTTCACCAACATGAGGCAGTTCACCCTCACGGTGAACAAGGCAGGGACGTGTCCGGGGACGGTGACCAGCGACCCTGCTGGGATCTCTTGCGGTGCGGACTGCACAGAGAACTATGTCGAGGACACCGTCGTCACCCTGAGAGCCCACCCCGGTGTCCAATCCTTCTTTGTCGGTTGGAGCGGCGACTGCGCCGGCACAGAACAGATTGCTACAGTCACCATGGACGCCGACAAGACCTGCACCGCCACCTTCGGGTGTCCAGTCGGCGGTATCGCCATGCCGGTGAACAAGCTGGAGCTTTTGGCCCTTCGACTACGCTCAGGACGGTCACCGTGGATGGGGCTGGTGTCGCTGGCTTCCCTCGCCGCTCTCGCGGTTGCGCTGGTCAGGAGGCGCGGAGGCTAGAGATCCATATCCCTAAGTAGAGCGCAAGGCAGAAGGTTCTGGTGGATGGTTCGCCAGAACCTTCTGTTTTGAGAGCCCGCGTGTTGGACTGGACAAAGGCGGCCAAGTCAAGTATAATTCTTCTCGGAGGATGAGAGATGCCAGAGTTCAAACTCGTTTCCGATTTCCAACCCACCGGCGACCAGCCCACGGCCATAGAGAAGCTAGTGGAGGGGCTCCATCAGGGCCACAAGCACCAGACTCTGCTGGGAGCTACCGGCACCGGCAAGACCTACGTCATGGCCCAGATCATTGAGCGGGTGCAGCGGCCAACTCTGGTGATGTGCCATAACAAAACCCTGGCCGCCCAGCTCTACGCCGAGTTCAAGGAGTTCTTCCCCCGCAACGCGGTGGAGTACTTCGTCAGCTACTACGACTTCTACCAACCCGC
>CAZGKH010000183.1:0-7784 GCA_964525665.1 uncultured Anaerolineae bacterium
AACGAACGAATGGAGGGATCGGAATGAGCAGAATCAACTGGGCCTACGTGATCGTCTTCGGGATCGTCGCCCTGCTGGTAGTCCTGATTGGCATCAGCCTGCTGGGCAGGGCCTACGGCGGCTGGGGCTACGGCATGATGGGCCCTGGAATGATGAACTGGGGCTTTGCGCCTTTCGGCTGGCTAGGCATGATCTTCATGTGGCTGATCCCGCTGGCCTTCCTGGCTCTGCTCGTGGCCGGGATCGTTTGGCTCGTGCGGGCCATTGGCGGTCAGGGAAGTGCTTATCCCCAATCGTCCCTTCGACAAGCTCAGGACACCGCAGCTACAGCGACCTGCCCGGCCTGCGGGCAGCCCATCCGGAGCAACTGGCGCAACTGTCCCTTCTGTGGCGAAACGTTGATTTAGCATAGAGTGCCTATGGCCAAGAAGATCCTCGTCGTTGACGACGAGCTAAAAATCGTCAAGCTGGTCCGCGCCTACCTGGAGAGGGCCGGCTTCACTGTGGTGACCGCCCGCGACGGCCAGGAGGCTCTGGCCGTTTTTCGCTACGAACGACCCAATCTGGTTGTCCTCGACCTGATGCTGCCCGGCATGGATGGACTGGACGTGTGTCGCACCATACGGCGAAGCTCTGATGTGCCCATCATCATGCTCACCGCCCGTGACGAGGAGGCTGACCGGCTCATCGGGCTGGAACTGGGCGCCGACGACTACATCGTCAAGCCCTTCAGCCCCCGCGAGGTGGTGGCCCGCGTGCGGGCTGTGCTGCGCCGCACCGAGGGCCAACCCGTGGAGCCTGAGGTGGTTATTGCTGGCGACGTCACGCTGGACCTGCCCCATCGGACCGCCCAGGTGCGGGGGCAGCCAATTGAGCTGACAGCCACGGAGTTCGATCTGCTGACCGTCCTGGCCCGGCACCCCGGCCAGGTCTTTACCCGGCTGCAGCTCCTGGACCTGGTGCAGGGCGAGGCCTACGCGCCCTACGAGCGAACTATTGACGTCCACGTCAAGAACCTGCGCCGCAAGCTGGGCGACGACCCGCGGAACCCCCGCTACATCATGACCATGCGGGGCGTGGGTTACAAATTCAGCGACCAGGCCCCCAGAGACAGGGAGGACACCGATGCAGAATAGCCTGTGGTTGAAACTGATGGGGGCCTTTCTGGCCGTGATCCTGAGCGGCGTGGTCGTCATGTTCGTCCTGGTGAACGCCGCTACCGCCACCCAGTTCCGCCGCTTCGTCCTTTCTGGCGACGTCATCCAGGCCAGAGAGCTGGCCTCGCTCCTGGGCGACTACTATGTTCGACAGGGAAGTTGGGCAGGCGTCGAAACGCTGCTAGAGACGCGGCCGGCTGCCTCGCCCATGATGGAGGGGATGATGGGCCCCGGCATGATGGGCCGGTCAATGGAGGAGATGTTTGAAATGATGCGGAGTGCAGGGCCGCTGCTTGATCGGGTAGCCGTGGCCGATGCCTCCGGGATCGTCGTGGCCGACTCGGCTGGGCTCCTGGTGGGTCAGGAACACGCCGAGCACCTGGAGTCGGGTGTGCCCGTCGTCGTTGACGGGCAGAGGGTGGGCACCGTGCTGGTCGGCTCGATGATCGAGCCCATCCTCAACCCCCTCGATCAGGATTTCCTGCGCTCAGTGAATCTGTCCGTCCTGCTGTCGGCGCTGGCCGTGGGCGTCGTGGCCCTTGTGCTGGGCTCACTCCTCTTTCGCCAGATCACCGCCCCGCTGGGCGCGCTGTCGGCCGCCGCCGAGGCTATCGCGGCGGGAGACCTCAGTCGAACCGTCGAGGCGAGTTCCAATGACGAGATCGGGCGGCTGGGCCGATCCTTCAATGCCATGGCCGGGAGCCTGGCCCGTGCCGAGACCCTGCGCCGCAACATGGTGGCGGACATCGCCCACGAGTTGCGCACGCCCTTGGCCATCATCCAGGGCAACCTGGAGGCCCTGCTGGACGGCGTCTTCGACCTGACGCTCGACAATGTGGCTTCGATCCACGAGGAGACGATGCTCCTCAGGCGTCTGGTAGCTGATCTGCGCGATTTGGCCCTGGCTGAGGCGGGCCAGTTGAAACTGGACCGGGAACGGACCGATTTGACGGCCCTGGCGGCGCGCGTTGTGGACAGCTTCCAGGCACGAGCTGTGGAGAAGGGAGTCATGCTGACCACCGAGCTGGCGCCCGACGGCTCGACTGAGCTCGCCGAAGTCTTGCCACCGATGGAGGTTGACGTCCAACGGGTCAGCCAGGTGTTGTTCAATCTCCTCAGCAATGCGTTGCAATACACACCCGCTGGTGGAACGATCACCGTCCGGTCCGAACGTGTGGGAGACCAGGTGCAGGTGGCGGTGGCCGACACTGGCGAAGGCATCTCCCCTGAGGATCTGCCCTACGTCTTCAAGCGCTTCTACCGGGCCGACAAATCGCGGGCCCGGGCCAGCGGCGGGTCGGGGTTGGGTCTGGCCATCGCCAAACAGATCGTCGAGGCCCACGGTGGCCGCATCTGGGCCAAGAGCTGGATTGGTGTCGGCTCTACTTTCGTCTTCACCCTACCTACCCCGCATGATCTGGTCCGTGCCACCGCGGATGCCGGGCCTGCGGCGGGCAAGGGTCACTAGAGCAGATTTGCTTCACCCTATGCCAAGTTCCCTTTCATCAGGTAGGGCAGGAAGGCCGTCACCTTGGCCCCTTTTCCGGGACTAGACTGAATGGAAAGGTGACCGCCGAACATCAAGGCCCGCTCCCTCATGCCCATCAAACCGAAATGTCCACGCCGGGCCAACTCCCAGGGTTGCTCCGGGGCCGTGAATCCCACGCCGTCGTCCTCAGCGTGGATGGTCAGCCCTTCCTCGGCAAACCGGACTTCCAGGCGCACGTGCGAAGCCCGGGCATGTCTGGCTGCGTTGTTCAGCGCTTCCTGGGCGATGCGAAAGGCCGTCACCTCCAGGTCCAGGGGCAGGCGTCGTATGACACCGGTTGCTTCAAACGTAGCCTGCAAATCGCCCCGCTGGTCTAGCTCTCTCACCAGCATTTCCAGGGCCGGCAGCAGTCCCAGGTCTTCCAGATAGGTGGGCCGCAGATTGCGGGTGAAGCGGCGGATGTCCTGCAGGATGCTGCTGGTCATCTCCTTCAACCCGGCCAGGCGAGAGCCAGCCTGGGTTGGATCCTTGGCCAATGCCTTCTGGGCCATCTCGATCCGCTGTGCCAGGGCGATGAGACTCTGGGTCGTGTCATCGTGCAGCTCGCGGGCCAGACGGCGTCGCTCCTCCTCCTGCCCACGGGTGATGAAGGCCAGGTAGTCCCTCATACCCGCTCGATACTCCTGTATCTGGTCAGCCATCTGGTCGAGGGCGAGGCGTAAATCCTCGATCTCTGCCACCCCGCCCACCGGCGTCTCTGTGGCGCCGAAATTCCCCCAGGCCAGGCTACGGGCCTGTCGCCCCAGGGCTTGCAACGGGCGGGTAATGTAACGCAGGCCGAAAATCATGGCCAGCAGGGATACAAAGGTGGCCATGATCATGATGAAGGGTGTAATCTGCGAATAGCGCATGATGGGAGCGACGACGTCTTCCCAGGGTTCCTGGACGACGACCTGCCACCCCGTTTGCGGCACAGCAGCATAAGTGATGACCATCTCCTGGTCATCACGACCCGGCTGGAATATCGAGCCGGTGTCAAGGCCCAGTTGAGATGGGTCAGGATGATAGATGATGCGCCCCTCACCATCCGTCAGGTATATTGCTCCTCGCTTTCCCACCTGCACCTGGGCCAGGATTTTCTCCAGCCCTAAATCCCTCAGGGTTACTGAGCTAACTAGCACGACGGTCACAGGCCCGTAGCCATCGGCCACCGGCACACCTGCCAGGAACGACGCTTCGCCGCCGACTTCAGCGACGGGCGAGAAGGTCGACTGCCCTGAGGCCGTGATCCTCTCTGCCAGCTCCTGAAGAAAGCGATCCTGCTGCCAGTCCATCACCCACCCATCGGCGGCCAGGACGTTGCCCTGGGCATCGAGCAGGGCTATGTGGTTTTGGAACATCCTATGAGTCGCGGTGTCCCCGGCCAAAACGTCTGGCAGGACCGGTACCTCGAGGTGTCGAAAAGCCTCTAGAGTGGCGAGTTCCTGTAGCGCAACCAGGCGCCTGTTCAGCCCCTCGCTGATCAGGTTAGCGTAGACCAGGGCCAGGTTTCTGTCACGCTCTTCCACCAGGGTGCGCATGGATTGCTGGTGGCTGTAGATGCCGGTGAACGAGATGCCGATCAGGAGCAAGGTCAAGGGCAGGATGGTCCACAAAATGATCTGGGCTTGCAAAGCGCGCAATTTGCTCCACATCTAGTTCCTCGTTTCCTCCAGCACGATCCATCCTTGCTGCACGGCCAGGAGCACAGCCTCAGTGCGCGTGCCCACACCCAGCTTGCCGAAGATATTAGCCAGGTGCCCCTGCACCGTGCGGTCGCTGATGCTCAGTTCTCGCCCGATGGCTTTGTTGGTCAGGCCCTTGGCCACCAGGCGCAGCACCTCGATCTCGCGGTCGGTGAGCGACTCCACCATTTCCTGTGCGCCAGTGGGACGGCCCGTGGTGAATTGAGCCATCACCTTATGAGTCACTGCTGGATCCAGGACTGATTCCCCTCGATGCACGGCCCGAACAGCTCGCACCAGATCGCCGGACTTAGCCGTCTTGAGGATATACCCGTTGGCTCCGGCTTTCAGCAGGGCGAAGATGTAGGGGTCGTCATCGTAGGCCGTGAGCACCATCACCCTGACCTCTGGGTACCGGGCCTTGATCCGGCGAGTAGCCTCGATGCCCGTAGTACCAGGCATCCGAATATCCAATACCGCCACGTCGGGCCGCAGTTCAGCCACCTGCTCAATGGCTTCTTGCCCATTAGTCGCTTCACCCACGACCTGGATGTCTCCCTCCTCTTCCAGGAACTCCCTGATCCCCTTGCGCACCACAGCGTGGTCGTCCGCCAGAACGACCCTGATCTTTTCCTTCGTCTCAATTGCCATATTTCCCTCCCGAATGGAGTATACCACATTTGGGCCTGGGTCGCAAAAGGCGCCTGGTTCAGGGTAGGGCTGTCTCTTGCTGCTCAGGGGTCCGTCCCCTTGAACGCAGTTCAGTTGCGCTTTCGCAAGCTCCAGAGCCTAGCGCCACTAACTTTTCAGGCTGTACAGGGATGATGGATTTTGAGAATTCATTGCCAGTCCCCAGACGATTTCGCGGATCAAGGTGACGCTCAGAACTGCAACGAGGCTTCCCAAAGACGACCCGATGCCTGTTGTGAGCTTGTCGAACGGACAGGCCTTCGAGCGTTTGCTGCGGAAGCCCTCGGTGGTCGAGTAGGCCATTTTGCCTATCGCTTAACAGGCCGAACGACTCTGGTGAGAATGGAGAAAAGGTGGTATCATAGAAACAGAACTTTGCAAGGAGGTGAGTGCCATGATGTTCGGTGGTGGAGTGTTGTTGATGTGGTTGTTGCCTCTGCTGGTGATCGGTTTGATCGTTGTCGTCGCAGTGGTAGTGGCCGGAGGCGGGCTGGGCGTACTCCGCCGGATAGGAGGAACAGCAAATGGGCCAGCCAGCCAGGCTTCATCCTTCAGCACTAAAGTATGCCCCACTTGCCAGCGCCCCTTGCAAGCCGATTGGCGGGTCTGCCCCTACGATGGCACTGAAGTTGGATAGCAGCGCAGGTAATCGCTACTAAACTCAGCCGAATCACCTTTTTCAGAAGTTGGTAGTCATCCTATATCGAACCACCAGACTGGAAAGCTTTCGGTTCAAAGTGAAAAGGAGGCTGACAATCATGATGACTGAAGGGAAAGTATCCCTGGTGACGAGAACCTCCAGGAGAGAGTTTCTCTCCTATGCCTGGGGAGCGGCCATAGCCCTCTTCCTCGCCGAGGTAGGAGGAGTCATACTGATTTTCTCCATGCCCCGCGTCAAGGAGGGTGAGTTCGGCGGCCGTTTCAAAGTGGGCAGAATTGACCGTTTCGATGAGGGATCGGTGACCCTTTTCCGGGAGGGCAGGTTTTTCATGGTGCGACAAGGGAGAGAGTTCATGGCCCTCTATCAAGTATGTACCCACCTGGGTTGCCTTGTGCGTTGGGATGAGGATAGTCAGGCCTACAGTTGTCCTTGCCACGGCGCGAAGTTCGCCAAGGATGGAACTTATATCAGCGGGCCACCTCCGCGCTCTCTGGACCGCTTCGCCGTCGAGATTGTAGATGGGCGACTGGTGGTGGACACTGGTCAGCGCACCCTCGGCGCGCCGGCGTAAACGTGATGATTTATGAGGTGAGACATGGCTATTGACATCCGACAGACAGCTCTGACCCGGGCCCGCTACGACCGCCTGGCTCGGGTCTACGACCTGATGGAAGCACTGATCGAGCGGTTCAGCTTTCGCCGCTGGCGAGCACGGCTGTGGAGCCGGGTGCGGGGAGAGCGCATCCTCGAAGTAGGCGTGGGTACCGGCAAGAACATGCCCTTCTATCCTCCTGAGGCCCAGGTGACGGCCGTGGACCTCAGCGAGAAGATGTTGGCCCAGGCCCAGGAGCGGACGCAACAGTTGGACCTGGAGGTGGACTTGCGCCTCATGGACGTTCAGCATCTGGACTTCCCTGATGACAGCTTCGACGCGGCCGTGGCCAGCTTCGTCTTCTGTTCCGTGCCCGACCCGGCGTTGGGCTTGAGGGAACTGGCTCGGGTAGTGAAGCCCGGCGGTCAGATCATCCTGCTGGAACACGTGCGGGCCAGGCCTCCCATCCTGGGCAAAATCATGGACTGGCTGAATCCGCTGGTGGTGCGCATCATGGGGGCCAACATCAACCGCCGCACAGTGGAGAACGTGCAGAAGGCCGGGCTCCCGCTTCGGGAAGTGGAAGATCTGACATCGAGCGGCATCGTGAAGCTCATCGTTTCTGAAACATGAGGGACAACTCAAAGCTGCGGCGGCCAGGTAAGGAGGTGCAAGATGAAGCTGAGACGTCAATTCTGGTTGGGAACACTGGTGGGCCTGAGCGTTGGCAGCATGCTGCGCCGCGTCAGCAGCGGCGGCTTCGGCCAGGACAGCATTCGACGCATCTACGGCGTCTGGGCGCCAATCTACGACCTGGGCAATGTGTACATGCTGGGCCAACTGCCGCGCATGCGCCGCATGGCTGCTGAACGGCTACGGCTGGAGCCAGGCGCCAGTGTGTTGGAGATCTCCTGCGGCACCGGCGCCAACTTCCCCAACCTGCAAGAGCGAATTGGTCCGACCGGCCGGCTGGTGGGCGCGGACTACACACCGGCCATGCTGGCCCAGGCCGAGCGCCTGGTGGAACGACAGGGCTGGGAGAACGTCGAGTTGGTGCAGGCCGATGCCAGGCAGCTTGACCTGGGCGAGAAGTTCGATGCCGTGCTTTGGATGCTGGCCGCATCGGTGGTGCCAGACTGGCAGGCGGCGTTGGAGCGAGCCGTGGCCCACGTCAAGCCGGGCGGCCGGCTGGTGGTGGGCGATGCCCGCTTTAGCGAACGCTGGTATGCCCGGCCCTTCAACTGGTACGCCGACATCATGGGCCTGGGCGCGGCCGCCGACCCCAGTAGACGACCGTGGGAGTTGCTGCCCCAGCACCTGTTCAACGTGGGCTACCAGGACCTGCTGCTAGGTTTTCTGTACGTGGCCTGGGGACAGAAAACGGAGAGCAGGGATGTCCGCGACTCAGAGGAGAAATAACGAAGAGTGGCTGCATGCTCTACGCAGCCATGGAGCAACCCAAGAAGAAGCC
>CAZGKH010000184.1:0-7753 GCA_964525665.1 uncultured Anaerolineae bacterium
GCTCTGGTCAAAGGATGGCGCTTCAGTTTGGCTATGGCATCTCCCCGCCCGACGATGATGCCCGCCTGAGGTCCCCCCAGCAGTTTGTCACCGCTGGCTGAGACCAGAGCCGCCCCCTGCCCAATGCTCTCCTGAAGCGTCGGCTCATGGGCCAGACCGTAGGCCGAGGTGTCGAGGAGGGCGCCACTCCCCAGGTCGTCCACTACCAGCAAGCCCCTTTTCTCTCCAAGCTCTACCAATTGGCCCAACTCTGGCTCGTGGACGAAGCCGGTCAGGCGGAAGTTGCTGCGGTGGACGCTCATGAGGAGAGCCGTCTCCTCGCTGATGGCCTCCTCGTAGTCCCAGATGTAGGTGCGGTTGGTGGTGCCAACCTCCACCAGGCGCGCCCCGCTCTGGCGCATCACCGCTGGCATACGAAAGCCCCCACCGATCTCCACCAGATGTCCCCGCGAGACGATCACCTCTTTGCCCTGGGCCAAAGCGGTGAGGATCAGCAGAACCGCCGCGGCATTGTTATTGACCACCAGGGCAGCCTCAGCCCCTGTCAACCGGCAGAGAAGCTCTTCAGCGTGGACATAGCGAGAGCCCCGCCTTCCGGCTTCCAAGTCGTACTCCAGGTTGGTGTAACCTCGCGCCGCCAGTTCCATCGCGGCCCGAGCCTCAGCGCTCAGGGGAGCCCGGCCGAGGTTGGTGTGGATGATCACGCCTGTGGCGTTGATCACTGGTCGCAGAGTGGGGCGTGATCGAGCCTCCAGGCTGACCCTCATCCTCTCGACCAGTGCATCCGTCGAGGGGGCATCCTGGCCGGCCATGATGTCTTGCCGAGCGAGATCTAGGGCCTGACGGATGGCCTCTACCGTCAAATCGTGCCCATATTCTTCAGCCAGAGCCCGAACGCTTTCCTCTTGCAGCAATCTGTCCACGCTAGGTAGTTTCCTAAGTTCTTTTCGCATATCATCGTTCCCTCAAACGCCCGTCCAGCGGTATCTCTTCAGATCCAGGCGGCCATCCTGGTTGAAAACGATCCCCTCGTCCTCCAAGAGCTCTCGCTGGACATTTCGCTCGCCGATAGTGTGGCGGAGACTGATCCCTCCTGAGCCGTTGACAACCCGATGCCAGGGTATAACCAGCCACTCAGGTGTGCTGTGCAAAGCCCAGCCCACGGTGCGGGCCTGCCGTGGATCGCCCAGGGCAGCAGCGATCTGGCCGTAGGTGACAACCTTACCCCTGGGTACACGGGCGACTACCTCATAGACTCGCTGGAAGAATTCACTCATGGCCACATCAACGCCTGGTCAGCATGAAGACCTCTATGGAGCCAAGCACACCCAGCAAGAGCAGGGCAACAGGCCAACTCAGGAAACGAACCATGCGCAACCAAGCGCATAGTACCAGAAACAGAGCTGCCACGCCGCTCTGCCGGACAGCGCGGACGCTTATCTCTTCGTTCTCGGCATTGGCGAAGCGACGATTGAAATAGAAGGCGATGGGAACAAAGGTGGCCATCAGGGCCACGAAAAGCAAAAGGAAAAAAGCAGACTGTGTCAAGGTTCCAGGACTGGTGTAGTTCACCAGAAAACCGAGGCACACCCAACTCAGAACGGCCACCAAAATAGAACCCAGTATCGCTCCCTTTCCCATCAACGTCCCTCCCAAAGACCGTTATGCCTCTTCTGTACATCATTATACCCCAAAACGCTTTTTCCGGCTAGAATGGGTGAGTGGAGGCATGAGATTGCCAGCCCTTCAATTTTGCATTTTTGGGCCTATGTGGTATAATCTTGGTGCATGGGCGGTTAGCTCAGTTGGCTAGAGTGCCACGTTGACATCGTGGAGGTCACTGGTTCGAGTCCAGTACCGCCCACTCTTAATACAAAATCAATACAAAAAGCGATGACCAGGACGAGTACTTGGGGGTAGGGCTTCAGGGAGGAGGGGTTGTTGACTGCAAGCCTCTCCAGCGCCAAACTCAAGGAAAACCACCTGCGAGCTGGGCTTCGGAAACGGGCAGCGGATACGGAAGGGATAAGCGGATTCCTTGTCCAGAGTAAGGAGCCACGGAGGCGTCCGTTAGCAGCCAGGAGAGGACAGCGGACCTGGGGGAACAAGTGGATTTGGCAGAACGCCTTTGTTTCCCAATCCGTTGTTGAAGTTGGGTGGAACCGCGTGAGTAGAACCTCTCGCCCCAAGGGCGAGAGGTTTTTATGTAAGACAGGACAAGGCGGGGGCAGGCCAATCGGGAGATCAGGTTAGATGGGGGGTGAAGTCTGCCAGTCACTAAAGCCCATGAGGAGCTTCTCTGTGTCCACCGTTGAAGTTGATCAGAGCGGAAAGATCGAAAGGACTAACACCGATACCTTTCTGGCCTTCTCTGATAGCCTTCATTACGTCATCTGTATCCCAGCGTGGGTCAAGCGAGCGGGGCAGGCAAGCCTGAGATCGAAGTGGCGACGACGGAAAGGTAAGAAGTCTATTTACATACGGCTGTTTGCGGCGGGGTTGTTCTTGCTGCTCAAAGATCATCTGGCGGACCTGGGGCAGATTGTTATAGACACAGAATATATTGGCCGTGAATCTGACATCAAGGGGATGCTATTGGAACTGATTCGTTGTATCGAGCCGGACTATCCTGCGGAGCGTATCACATTCCGACGAATCGGCAAGAGGTCACCAGCCCACAACCTGGCCTGGGAGACCTACCGAGGGAAGCGAAGACCCGATCACATGGTCACTGAGGTGGAGTTCTTGAACTTGCTCTAGAAAAAGAGAAGACCGGGGGACCACTCAAAGGGTGGCCACACCTTGCCGCTCTTCCACCGAGTGGTTACGGCGGGGGAGACAAGGCACCCGATCTGTTGATATTTTACCATGTTATACTCAATTTGTCAAGCAAAGGAGGAAAACGACATGTCTGAACAAGGCAATCTAGATGCTTTGCGCCACTCCACATCCCATGTCATGGCCGAGGCGGTGCTTTCGATGTTCCCTGAGGCCAAGCTGGGAATCGGGCCGCCTATCGAGGACGGCTTCTACTACGACTTCGACTTGCCCCGCTCCTTGACGCCGGAGGATTTGGGGGAGATCGAGTCTCGCATGAGAGAGAGCATCGCAGCCCACAAGCCGTTTGTGCGCCGCGAGACATCGCGTGATGAGGCAGAAGAGATCTTGGCCGACCAGCCCTACAAGCTGGAGCTCATCAGGGACTTGGAGGAAGGAGAAGTTATCTCCACATACTCCCACAATGGCTTCACCGATCTATGCAGGGGGCCACATATAGAAAACACGAGCCAGATCAACCCCGATGCTCTCAAGCTATTGACCATAGCCGGGGCCTACTGGCGGGGTGACGAGCAGCGGCCCATGCTGCAACGCATCTACGGCACTGTGTGGGCCACTCAGGAGGAGCTGGAGGCGTATCTTCAGAAGCTGGAGGAAATCGAGAAACGCAATCACCGCAGGCTTGGCCGGGAGCTGGACCTCTTCAGCATCCACGACGCGAGCGGTCCGGGTCTGATCCACTGGCACCCCAAGGCGTCGCGCATTCGCACTATCATCGAGGACTTCTGGCGCCAAGAGCATTACAAGGCCGGGTACGAGATCGTGTACTCGCCTCACATCGGCAAGGCATCGCTATGGCAGGCAAGTGGGCACCTGGACTTCTACCGGGAGAACATGTACTCGCCTATGGATATCGAGGGCCAGGAGTACTTCATCAAGCCCATGAACTGCCCCTTCCACATCATGATCTACAAGACCAAGACGCGCAGCTACCGCGATCTACCCCTGCGCTTGGCAGAGCTGGGCACGGTCTACCGCTACGAGCGAAGTGGTGTCTTGCATGGGTTAATGCGGGTGCGAGGCTTCACCCAGGACGATGCTCACATCATCTGCACGCCGGATCAGATTGAGAATGAGATCATGGGCGTCTTGGACCTGACCTCGCATGTCTTGGGAGCCTTCGGCTTCCAGGACTACGAAATCGCTCTCTCGGTGCGCGATCCGGAGCACACAGAGAAGTACATCGGTGACGATGCCACGTGGGAGAAAGCAGAAGGATCACTGGTCAAGGCACTGGAGCAGAGAAATCTCCCCTATAAGCGAATGGAGGGCGAAGCGGTCTTCTACGGCCCCAAGATTGACGTCCACATCAAAGATGCCCTGGGGCGTCTGTGGCAGTGCACGACTATCCAGTTTGACTTCAACTTACCAGAGCGATTTGACATGAACTACGTGGGGCCAGATGGTCAAGAGCATCGCCCCTATATGGTTCACCGCACGCTGCTGGGTTCCATGGAGCGCTTCTTCGGCATCCTCATTGAGCACTACAGCGGGGCATTCCCGGTTTGGCTGGCACCGGTACAAGCTCAACTCATCCCCATCGCCGACCGCCACAACGACTATGCTTACCAAGTTCGGGACCAGTTGAAAGAGGCGGGCTTGCGCGTCGAGGTGGACGATTCCAATGAGCGCATGAGGGCCAAGATCCGCCAGGCCCAACTGGAGAAGATACCCTACATGCTAGTTATCGGGGATCGAGAAACGGCAGAGGGGGCGGTATCTCTGCGTTTGCGCACCGAGGAGGACCTGGGGCCTCGCTCAGTGGCGGACTTCATAAAGATGGCTCAACAGGCCATCGCCGAGAAGCGCGACATTTAGCTGAGGGGAGTGCAGGTGCAAGCCTGCTTATGGCGGACTTTGCGTCCGCATTCCTCTCTCTCTGTTCACTGAAGGCACTGTCCTGTACGGTCAGTACAGGGTCTCCTGACCGAAGTGGGAAGGGGCTGCGGTCAAGAGACCTTGCCCAACACTGAATGCGAGAATGCGTTTGCGATTTGACTTCTCTGACCAAATGTGTTATATTCATAGTGAGTTGGGCAATTGGTCCAAAGCGCGTGCCTGGCCTTGGATCAGTTGACCATCGAACCAACAGGCCATCCGACCATTAGACTAATCCATGAGGTGAGAGTATCAGCGCAAAGAGGAATCCGCGAGGCCAGAGTATTAGTCCAAAGAGGAATCGCATTAACGAGAGCATCAAGGCCAAGGAGGTTAGGCTGATTGATGAGAAAGGTCAGCAGGCGGGCATTGTGCCCTTCCGAGATGCTCTGGAGGCCGCTCAGGCTCGTGACCTGGATCTGGTCGAGGTAGCTCCTAACGCCAACCCACCCGTTTGCCGGTTGATGGACTACGGCAAATTCTTGTACGAGCAGGCTAAGAGGGAAAAGAAGGCTAGGAAAGCTCAGAAGACGGAGGTCAAGGAAATACGGCTGCGCCCCAAGACCGGTGAGCACGACGTGGCCTTCAAAGTCAGGGATGCCCGCCGATTCCTCAACGATGGCCTCAAGGTAAAGGTCCGGGTCCGCTTTCGCGGGCGCGAAATCACCTACCCTGAGATCGGGCGGGAGATGCTGAAGAGAATCGCCCAGGAACTAGAGGACGTTTCCATCATTGAGCAATCGCCTCGCATGGAAGGCCGCAGCTTGCTCATGATCCTGAGTCCTAATAAGCAGTAGTAGGAGGTAGTTCATTGCCTAAGATCAAAACTCACAAGGCGACAGCTAAGAGGTTCAAGTACAGCAAACGTGGCAAGCTTATGCGCACTAAGCAGGGCAAGAGCCACTTGCGCCGCAGGAAGTCGAAGCGCGTCAAGCGCATGCTCGACGAGATGCACGAGGTTACCACACGGGGAGATATCAAGCGCGTTCAGAAGCTGGCGCCATATCTCAAGAAGAACCGCTAGGGGAGGGATTTGAAACTTGCCAAGAGTTAAGGGAGGGCCGAGGGCCCGTAAACGTCACAAGAAAGTGCTCAAACTAACTAAGGGCCAGTGGGGAAGCAAGCACACCTTATTCCGCCGCGCCAACGAGGCTATGCTGAAATCGCTGTCCTATGCTTACCGAGATCGCCGTAATCGCAGGCGCGACATGAGAAGGCTTTGGATCACTCGCATCAATGCCGCAGCCCGGCAGGGTGGATTATCGTACAGCCGCTTCATGTATGGTCTCAAGCAGGCAGGAGTAGAGATAGACCGTAAGATGCTGGCCGAGATGGCTACTCAGGACGCTGATGCCTTCGCCCAGTTGGTCAAGGTAGCCAAAGCTGAGGGTGGGGGATAGATTGAGGAAGAGAATGGGAAGGATATATGATACCATTCACTCAAATAGCAAGTCTTTACATGCACTGTTCGACACAGGAGCAGTACATAACTACGTAACCAAGAAGGCAGCAAAGGGGCTGTCCATCAACCGACTGCCGAAACCATTTGTCGTTGGAATCGGGGGCGAAACAAGAAGCATCCACGAAGCCTGTTTCATCTATGGAGAACTGCAAAATGAAAGGCTATTTTGCTGGGCTCTCGTAGTGGAAGAGTTGGGACTGGATGATCAAAGTAAAGAGATAGACATGCTTTTGGGAGCAACGGAGATGCAACGCTGGAATATTAAGATTGACCCAAGGGAGGAGAGACTAGACCTTTCAGGTTTTCGTGAAGAATTCATCGAATACTGATTGGATCGTCATGATCACCAGCGTTGCTAACGAGAAGGTCAAATACGTCCGCTCCCTCTACAGGCGGCGGGTTCGTTATCGGGAGAGACACTTCGTCATCGAAGGCGTCCGTTTGGTGAGGGAGGCGTTTAGAGCGGGAATCGTGCCCGCTCTTCTCTTTTATGGCGAAAGGTTAGATGCCATCCCAGACGGCCGTGAGCTGTTGGCGGAGATACAAAAAATAGGGGACTGTCCCGCCTTCGCCGTAACCGATAGGGTGATGAAAGCCATGGCCGACACCGTCTCCCCCCAAGGCGTATTGGCTGTCGCGCCCTTCGTCGAAATGACCCCGCCGACGGCCCCCTCGCTGGTTTTGGTTATTGACTTTCTGCGCGATCCGGGCAACCTGGGCGCCATTCTTCGCTCGGCCAACGCCGCGGGAGTGGAGGAGATTATCTTGGCCCCAAAGACGGTGGACCCTTACAACCCCAAGGTGGTGCGAGGAGCGATGGGTGCTCACTTCCGTCTGCCCATCGTGGCCCTGAGTTGGGCGGAGATTGCCGAGACCCTGGCTGGCATCCATGTTCTGTTGGCCGATGTGCGAGCCGAGCGGGCTTACTACGAAGTGGACTGGACGCAACCCGCAGCTCTAATCATCGGCGGCGAGGCCCACGGAGCCAGCCAGGAGGCAAAGGAGTTGGATGCAGCCACGATTGCCATCCCCATGCAAGGCGGGGCAGGGTCCCTGAACGCGGCCATGGCCGCCAGCATCATCCTCTTCGAGGCGGCGCGGCAGCGACGGGGAGAACAACGAGTCAAAGGATAACACGGCTATGAGCCGCATTTACGTCGCTCTGGACTTGGAAACCACAGGGTTGAACCCCGACCGCGATGCCATCACCGAGATTGGGGTGGTGAGGTTTCGCGATGAGCAGGTCTTGGACACGTGGTCCAGCCTGATCAATCCCCAGCGATCCATCCCCTACCGGATCCAACAGTTGACAGGCATCACCCAAGAAGAGGTGGACGTTGCTCCTTCTCTCCAGTCAGTCATGGGAACCCTGTTGAGCTTCATCAAGGAATACCCCATCGTCGGCCACAGCGTGTCCTTTGACCTGAGCTTCCTCAAGAGCCAGGGCCTTTTTCTAAGCAATCGCGCCATTGACACCTTTGAGCTGGCCAGCATCCTTCTGCCCCACGTCGCTCGCTACAGCTTGGGGAAGCTGGCTGAAGCCATGAACATCCGCTTCCCCACTCGACACCGCGC
>CAZGKH010000185.1:0-3218 GCA_964525665.1 uncultured Anaerolineae bacterium
TCCCCCTACGTTGAAGAGCGAGGCGGAGTGGTGCTGAGTACCACCATCAATAAATATGCCTACTGTTCGCTGATCTCCCGTGAGGACGAGGAGATCCGTGTCCAATCGCTGGATTACGATGTGGTGGCTAAGTACAACCGACGGGAGGAACCCAGGTACGACGGGGAACTGGATCTGGTGAAGGCCGTCATCAAGAAGATGGGGGCCCCCACCGGGCTGAGTCTGTTCATGCACAGCGATGCTCCGCCGGGATCAGGTCTTGGCTCATCCTCCACGGTGGTTGTGGCGCTATTGGGCCTCTTCCGCCGCTGGCTGCGCAAACCCATGACCGATTACGAGCTGGCGGCCCTGGCCTACCAGGTGGAGAGGATAGACCTGGGCATCGAGGGTGGGATGCAGGATCAATACGCCGCTACCTTCGGCGGCTTCAATTTCATCGAATTCAACCGCGATGCGACCATTGTCAACCCCCTGCGTATTGACCCTGCCACCCTCAATGAACTGGAGTACCACTTGCTTCTATGCTACACCGGCAAGACCCGGCGCTCGGCCAACATCCTGTGCACGCAGATAGAGGGCTATGTGACCCGAAAGGTGGATGTGGTAGCCGGGCTGGATGCCCTCAAGGAGACCACAATCCTCATGAAGAACGCTCTCCTTCTGGGCCGACTAGACGAGTTTGGCGCTCTCCTCCACCAGGCCTGGCAGCACAAGAAGAAGCTGGCCGACAGGATCACCGACAGCTACATTGATGAGCTTTATGAGACCGCACGCCGGCATGGGGCCCTGGGTGGCAAGATCTCCGGAGCAGGGGGAGGTGGCTTTCTGCTGCTCTACTGCCAGTTTGACAAGCGCCACATCGTGGCTGAGAAGTTGGAGGAGGCTGGGGGAGAGATGGTGAAGTTCGGCTTCGAGCGTCACGGCCTGCAGACCTGGAGTTACGGTCAATGAAAGCCTTCATCCTCGCCGGCGGCCTGGGCACTCGGCTACGCTCCATAATCACAGACTGCCCCAAAGCCCTGGCTCAGATCGGCAGCCGTCCCTTCTTAGCCTACCAGCTTGACCTGTTGCGAAAACAGAGCTTCACCGACATCGTCCTCTGCACCGGCCACATGTCCCAAGCCATCGAAGAGTACTTTGGCGATGGGGGAGACTTCGGCGTACAGATCACATACTCGATAGAGAAGAAGCCCCTGGGGACAGCAGGGGCGATCAAGAACGCCGCTCCCTTGGCTGATGGCGCTTTTCTGGTTCTGAATGGAGATACCTACATTCAAGCGGATCTCTGGGGCATGATCCGGTTTCATCATGACAGAAGAGCCCTGGCTACCATTGGTCTGAGCCGGGTGGGCGATCCCTCTCGATCGGGTCTGGTGCAGGTTGATCGGGCTGGTCGAGTAGCGCGATTCATAGAAAAGGGTGCTGTTACGGGCGACTGCAACACCGTCAGCGCTGGAGTATACGTATTTGAGCCGGGAATGCTCGACTTCATTCCTTCTGATAGAAGTGTCTCTCTAGAGTTGGAGGTATTTCCTTGTCTTGTCGAAGTGAAGGCCCCGTTATACGGCTACACGTTGAGTGGGTCTTTTGTAGACATCGGAACGCCAGAGGGGTACCGGAGAATGCAGAAACTGGCGGAATGACAACAAGGGCTTTGGGTCGTCGACACAGCGACGCTACTTGATTTTTATCGCCAAATGAGTTAAGATTATGGTGCTGGGATCTCCACTGTCAGGAAGGACAAGGTTCTAGTCACCCAAGCCCTGATCACCGACGTCGGGTTGCCGTGGGAGAGTGGAAATTAGCAAAATGACAAAGGGGTAGATGATCTATGACACAGATGTTGTTGGACCAGCCTGTTAGTAGCATAACTGTAGGAGATTTGCAGAAGCTGATCGAAAGCAACGTGAAAGAAGCGCTGCGCGATTATGAGCTTAGACGTAGCGGCTATTTCATTGATCATGGAGGCTGCATTTGCTTCAGCAATGAACAAGCCTACGCTGATTACATCATCAAGCAAGACAGACCCCCCAGTGAGGTCAAAGCATACTATGTTGAGAATGGCGTCCAGATAGTCTATTCGGATTACGAACCCTTGCCCAGGTTGCTGGCTGAGCTGGAAGAGGTGCATGAGCAGATAGAGACAGGCGCTTCGATGACGGAGCACGGTGAGTTGAGGTTATCATCATTGAGATAGTTGCCAAGCACAATGAGCGGAAGCCTGTACAAGGAATCGGTCAGGAAGACAATGGGGAAAGAGATCGCTCAGATAGGAGGCGTGACATGACCATCACTACAAAAATCCCAGAAGACGTGGAAGTGAGGTTCAGGCGTAAGGCGGAACAACTCTACGGCACTGGGGAGACAGCCAAAGCCCTTGAGGGGGCAATAGAGCTCTGGCTGAGGGAGATGAAAGATGATGAAGAGATAGTGGCTAGAGAGAGAAAACTAAATAACGATGCCTTCAGACGGTTATGGCCTGAGCTTGAAAAGCAGCAGGGTAGGTACGTAGTCATTGCCCACGGAAAGCTCCAGGGCGTTGGGGATTCTATTGAATCTCTCCAAAGTGTGGCTCCCGATGCCCACCATCGGCTGGTATTCAAAGTGGGAGAACCCCTTCCCAGAAGGAGAAGGCTAGGATGGAAAGTTCGCAGGAAGCAAAGGAAGCCGTCTGCTGGGATAGTGAAGACTTCTTCGCTATAGGCATTCAAATCCGAAACTTTGCCGGGATAGTCCACTCCGAGAGCGAGGAATTGGTGCAACTTGACACCGGCTACGATGGTGAATTGCTTCTTCCTTACAAGCTGTATCAAGGCCTGACCCTCTATCAATGGGAGTACCCTGAAGAGTACTGGCCAGTAGGGAAAACTGTGTCCGGGGAGATTATCGAGTTAATCCTGGCTAAAGGACAAGTGCTGATTCCAAGATGGAATGTCGCACTGGAGGTTTTCATCGAGACCTTCGAGGGCAATGGTGAGTTCTTGCTTGGACGCAGCTTCATTCGCAAGTTCAAGGTTTTACTGGACGGGCCAGGCAATAAGGTTTGCCTGATAGACTCAAAGGTCATACGAAGGGAGACCTAGCTCTATGAAGATCCTGATCACCGGTGGGGCGGGCTACATCGGCTCGCACCTGGTAGATGCCCTGATAGCCCAGGACCACGAACTCCACGTGGTTGATAACCTCTCCACAGGGAGAATAGATAACATCCGCCACCT
>CAZGKH010000185.1:3318-7686 GCA_964525665.1 uncultured Anaerolineae bacterium
TCATCTACAATGAGAAGGGACTGCCGGTCAGCGTCGTTCGCTATTTCAATTCCTACGGCCCTCGCCTCGATCCCAGGGGCTATGGCAGCGTTGTTGCCAAGTTTATCAACCAAGCCCTGGCAGGTAAACCCCTAACAGTCTTCAGCGATGGGCAGCAAACCCGTTGTTTCACGTATATTGACGACACCGTGAGGGGATCCATTCTGGCGGCAACCCTGAAGGAGGCCGAGGGGCAGAGCTTCAACATCGGCAATAATCGAGAGGTGACCATTTTGGACTTAGCTCAATTGATCAGGGGGCTGGTTGGTTCGTCTTTGGAGATAGCCCACGTACCCTATGCGGAGGCTTACAATACCAATTTTGAGGAAACTCGTCGTCGGGTGCCAGATGTGAGAAAAGCCGAGAGAGTACTGGGCTTCAGAGCTGAGGTATCTTTGGAGGAGGGCCTCAGAAAGACCGTTGACTGGTTCCGAGGTAGGCGGTGAGTGTTATGCAAACAAAGTTGAGTGTTTTCTGTGACAAGGTTATTGAAGCCGGTTGGTTGGCGGCCGTCATCGTGGTGCCCCTTTTCTTCAACGTCTACTCCGACCGCGTTTTCGAGCCTGATAAGCTGACGCTCCTACGCTCTATCGCGCTGGTGATGGTCGTCGCGTGGGTCGTCAAAATGCTAGAAACTGAAAGCTGGAAACTGAAAGCTAGCAGCCAGAGACTAGTAAGCCGCCTCCGGCTTCCTGCATTGAAAACTCCTTTGGTTCTCCCCACACTGTTCTTTGTGGCGGTGTACATACTGGCCACCGTTGCCTCTGTGACCCCGCGAATCAGCCTATGGGGTTCCTACCAGCGTTTGCAGGGAACGTACACCACCTTCTCGTACATTGTGATCTTCTTCTTGGCTTTGCAGGGCTTGCGCTCTCGCCAGCAGATCGAGCGAGTGGTTACTGCGGCTATTTTGGTCAGCTTGCCCATCTCCCTGTATGGAATCCTGCAGCACTATGGCCTAGACCCTTTGCCGTGGGCAGCGCCTGTCGAGACTCGCGTAGCCTCTAATATGGGCAATCCCATCTTTGTGGCCGCTTATCTTATCATGGTCGTCCCCCTTACTCTGGCTCGCATTATTGAGTCCTTCTCCGCTATCTTGGCCGATGAGGAAGGCGCCATTCCCCACATGGTTCTGGCAACCTGCTACGTTTTCGTTCTAGCTGCTCAGCTCATCTGCATCTTCTTCACTCAGAGCCGTGGTCCTTGGCTGGGCTTGCTTGCGGGCCTCTTCAGCTTTGTGCTCCTGTCACTGACTCTCTTGCGCCGGCGAGCAGAGGATCAGACCTCGCTCAAACTCAGCGATGGGGTCAAGGCCATCGCTACAGCGGTCCCAAGCATACTTACCGGATTTGTATTAGTCATCGGACTATTAGTCATCTTTCGCAAGGGACGGAAATGGCTGTGGCTAGTTTGGATCATACAGGCTCTTGGCGTGTTCGCTTTCCTGGTTGTTTTCAACTTACCTGGCTCCCCCATAGCGTCGTGGCGGGGTCTGCCCTATATCGGCCGATTGGGACAAGTCTTTGAGACCGAGAGTGGCACTGGCCTGGTACGAGTGCTCATCTGGGGAGGGGCTGTGGAAATGATGACGCCCCACGAACCCATTCAGTATCCTTCCGGTCAACCCGACTTATTGAATCCCCTGCGGCCTTTGGTAGGCTATGGGCCGGAATCAATGTTCGTGGCATATAATCGCTTCTATCCTCCTGAGCTTGCTCAGGTTGAAGCCCGTAAGGCTTCCCCAGACCGTTCCCACAACGAGACTTTTGATGCACTGGTGATCACGGGCCTTATTGGCTTCGTAGCCTACCTTTTGCTTTTTGGCAGTGTATTCTATTACGGCTACAGATGCCTGGGGTTGATCGAGAGCTCCAGGCAACGCAATGTCTTCATCGGTCTGTTCCTTGGTGGCGGCCTGGCTGCGGCTCTTTTCCTTGGGCTGTGGAAAGGGGCCGCGTTCGTGGGAGTGGGCTTGCCATTGGGTATCGCCCTCGGCCTGGCCATATACCTGGTCGTGTCCGCAATCGTGTTCTATGGCCGGACAAAGGAGAATCAGGCACGAGCTTCCAACCTCCAACCTCCAACTTCCAATATCCAATATCCAATATCCGACCCCCAACCTCCAACCCTTCGGCTAGGCTCAGGGCAGGCCTCCAACTTCCAATTCTTGCTCATAGCTCTAGTCTCGGCCTTGCTGGCTCATTTTGTTGAGATTGATCTGGGTATCGCCATCGCAGCCACACGAACCTATTTCTGGGTTTATGCGGCGTTGATGGTCGCCATAGGCTACTATCTGTGGAATGTCGAGGATATCGTGCCCGTGGAGGCGCCAAAGCAGACCCGCAAGAGGCGGCGTAGGAGCCGGCGTAGCCTAGCCCAGGTTCCCAGCAAGTCATCTTCGCCAGAGATCAAGGCACGAACCTCCAACCTCCAACCTCTAACCTCTAACCTCCAAGTTATCATCTACTCTTTGCTAGTGAGCCTTATCATGGTAACATTGGCCTTTGATTACGTCACCCCTCAATTCGACATGTCGGCTAAGGGCTACAGTTTGGTCTGGCTACTTGCTCTCACCTGGCTATTGGGTGGTGCTGTAACTGTAGGCCTGGCAAGTATGAAAGGGCAGTCTCAACGTATCAACTTGCTGGTGACTTCTCTGCTCTACTCAATTATCTCCGCGGGATGTTTTCTCGTCTTCTACTTCATTCGCCAATACCAGATAGAGCCTAGAATCGCTGTGACATCCCTAAACGATTTGCTAAGGCAAGCCAATGTCATAGCCAATAGCCTTTCGCTTTACTATGTCTTTGTTCTACTCATCGTATTGGCCATTGCAGGTGCATTACTATACAGGATGCCATTACCCTCCCGATACTGGCGACGCCGCTCTGTTTGGCTTTACCCCATTCTTGTGGTTGGGGGCGCAGCCTTGATCTTCATGACCAACCTGAGCGTTATCAGGGCTGATATCGTCTATAAGCACGCCAAATCCTACTTTGAGGCTGGGCAATGGGACGCCAGCATTACTCTTAATCAGCAGGCCATCAAGTTTGCTCCCCAGGAGGATTACTACTACTTGTTCCTCGGCTCAGCCCTATTGGAAAAGGCCAAGCAGTCACCGCAAGGCCCGGCCACCTTGCCAGAAGACATTAGTGCTGCCAGGATGCGCTCGTTTACACCGCAGCAGCTTGCCAGCCTGGGACGAGAAGACCTGTTGATTGTCAGTCAGGCGGTCCTGGTCGAGGCGCAACGGCTCAACCCCCTCAATACCGACCACAGCGCCAACCTGGCTCGCCTCAATCGTACTTGGGGCCAGCTTGTTTCCGATCCGGCTCGACAGGCTGAGAAGTTGAGCCAAGCTTTAGAGTACTATCGTCAGGCGACAAATCTCAGCCCTCAAAATGCACAGCTCTTCAACGAGTGGGGACAAGTTTATTACGTATCGGGCGATCACGAGAAAGCTCTGGAGAGGTATCAACATTCTGTGAGCGTGGATCCGAAGTATCACGAGACTTATATCCTCCTGGGTGATCTGTACTTGAATATGAAAGAGCTGGACAAAGCTGCGGAAGCCTACTCCAAGGCCGTAGAGCTAAAACCCGAGGTGGTGCAGGCCCATAGCTCCCTGGGCTACATCTACTCGCAGCAAGGGAAGCTACAGGAGGCCGTAGAGGAGAATCTCAAAGTGACAGAGCTAGCCCCCAAAGATTTCTCCAGCCACAAGAATCTGGCCCTTCTCTATCAACAATTGGGGCAGACAGATGCGGCAGTTGTGGAAGCCCGAATCGCCTTGGGGTTGGCTCCAGAAGGGGATAAAGCGAACTTGGAGACCTTTATCGCCCAGTTGACGTCAGGGCAGTCCATTACCAGTTCGGAAGAGGAACTTATCCAGACCTATCTTGGAGAGGGCCAGGCCTACTTGAACGAAAACAACTTGGAAGGAGCGGAGGAGATTTTCGCCAAAGCTCTGGAATTGAACCCCAACATCGTACAAGCCCATAGTGCTCTAGGTTACATTTACGCTCTGCAAGGTAAGCTTCAGGAAGCTATGGAAGAGAACTTAAAGGTACTGGAGTTAGCGCCCAACGATTATGCCACCCACAAGAACCTGGCTATGATCTACCAGCAGTTGGGGCGCATGGAAGAAGCTATCGCCGAGGCTGAGACCGCTTTGGAGCTGGCCCCGGAGAGCGACAGGCCCGCGTTGGAAGATTTCGTCGCCCAGTTGCGATAGCCAATGAAGAATCCAAAATCCAAAGTTCAAAATCCAAAATCTCGTTCGCCGAGGTCTCTGACCGAGGCGGGAGAAGCTCGGTCAGGAGACCTTCG
>CAZGKH010000186.1:0-6401 GCA_964525665.1 uncultured Anaerolineae bacterium
CCCTTGAACATGGATGAGGTGTTGGCTACTGTCAGGGAGGCGCTTGAAAAACAGCGCCTGGTGGAGGAAAAGCGGCAGGCAGAAGAGGCGCTGCGGGAGAGTGAGGAACGGTATCGCGCCATCGTCGAGGATCAGACTGAACTGATCTGTCGTTTCCTGCCCGACGGAACGCTGATCTTCGTTAACGAGGCATACTGCCGCTATTTCGGCAAAAAGCGAGAGGAGCTGATTGGGAGCAGCTTTATGCCGCTGGTTCTCGATGAGGATCGGGAATTCGTCGCGGATCAATTCGCCTCCCTGGCCCCAGAGAACCCCGTCGTAACCTACGAGCACCGGGTCATACTGCCCGACGGACAGATCCGTTGGCAGCAGTGGACCGATCGGGCGATATTCGATGAGCAGGGCCGCTTCGTCGAGTTCCAGTCGGTGGGCCGCGATATCACCGAGCAGGTGCGGGCGGAGGAACAACTCGTCTACATAGCCACCCACGACGCTCTGACCGGCCTGCCCAACCGACGGCTGTTCAATGACCGTCTCACCCTGGAGCTGACTCACGCACAACGCAACCAGCAAGAGCTGGCCTTGATGTTGCTCGACCTGGACCACTTTAAGGACGTCAACGATGCGCTGGGTCACAGCGTGGGAGACAAGTTGCTGCAAGCTGTTGGCGATCGCCTGGCCAGCCTTCTGCGCAAGAGCGATACCATCGCCCGCATGGGAGGCGACGAGTTCATGCTGTTATTACCGGAAATCACCGGAGGAGAGGAAGGCGTGGTCAAGATTGCCGCAAAAACCCTGGGGGTCTTTCGAGAGCCATTTGTGGTTGATGACCACGAAATCAACATCACCATCAGCATCGGGATTACTATGTACCCCAGCGACGGTGAAGATACTGATACCTTGATGAAGAACGCCGACATTGCCATGTACCGCGCTAAGGATCGGGGCCGGGACAACTATCAACGCTATTCTTCGGCCATGAACGCTAACGCCTTGAAGTGATGGATGCCCTAACGACGAGTGAGTGAGTCAGGTGTCAAGCGACGCGATGTTGGAACGGCTGGAAAACTTGAAGCAGCAGATCATCGCGGGTGAGATCGTGGTAGAAGCGCCTGGAGAATAGCGTCTTAGACCTGACGGGTCTCAAAGACCCGTCAGGTCTTTCCTCCAGATTGGGGTGAACAAATGCGTCCAATTCGTTGGCTCAGAAACTGGTGGGGCAAGAAACTGCGCCGTAGATTGCTATTCTCGAGCATCGTCACGGTGGTGGTCTTTCTGGTATTACTGGGCGCCTTGTCGTTTCGCATCGGGCAAGCAGGTGTGCGACACGAGGCAGAGCAGGGAAACCGAAGGCTCGCCGCAATCGCCGGGCAAGATATTCGCGCCCAGTATGATGCCATAGTCAATAACGTGCGGCTCTTCGGGCATCAGTTGGAGGACCCAGCCATCACCCTCTCTCATCAGGCGCGCGCCATGCTGGAACTCCGCCGCGCCTCTCCCCTCACCTATCGCGCGCTGTACCTGTTCGACAGCGAGGGGCGTCTCCTGATCCACCTGGTCGACCCCTTGGATGATCTGCTGGGCATCCAAGACGTCACCGAAATCATCAACCGCTCTCCCATCCCCCTGACAGATGGCGTGTCAACCGCCCGCGAAGCAGCAAGAAGTGGAGAGATGTTTCTGTCCACCGCTCAGATCGTAGGGGCCGACCAGGTTCCCGTGATCTACATGGGCCTCCCCGTCGTGGTAGAGGGCGAGGGATTGAGACAGATTCTAGTGGCAGAGGTGGATTTGCGCGATGTTTGGCGCAGGATAGACGAGATCTACGTCGGTCAAACGGGACGAGCCTTCGTCGTTTCGCGGGAAGGCACGATCATTGCCCACCCAGACCGCAGCTATATTGGACAGCTCATCGCATCAGAATTGCAGCCGGTTCTCGCCGGCTACGAGGGGCGGGCCGAGTACACCGACCCCTGCAGCGGCCGCGTGATGTTGGCCTCGTACAGCCCGGTGATGAAAAGGTTGTTTATGAAGGACTAAACATTGATATCATAGATGGAGAAAGAACTGAAGTTCCACCTGCGTATGAAGGCTTTCTGCCTACCAAGATGACGCAACGCACAATGACCGAAGGTGGGCAACTGATTCTACGAGAAGATACATCTGGTGATATTGACATGATCCCATTTGGTGACACTTCTCGCCGTTCTGCATCACTTATGTTTGTTCCCATCCGTAGTGGAGCCAAAGTTGTGGGCATTTTATCCATTCAGAGTTATACTCCAAATGCTTATACGGAAGAAGACCTGGCGGTTTTGCAGTCCTTGGCAGACCACGGCGCCAGTGCACTTGAGCGCACGCGGACGGAGGAGGAGTTGAGAAAATACCGCGAGCAGTTGGAAGAGATGGTCGGGGAGCGCACCGCCGCACTACGAGAGAGTGAGGAGAAGTCGCGGGCGCAATACAAAGGTGTCCCTGTCCCCACCTACACCTGGCAGAAAGCGGGCGAAGACTTCGTGCTGGTAGACTACAATGACGCTGCCGAGGCGATCACTCAGGGAAAGATCGCCGATTTAGTGGGGATAAAACTGGCGGAAATGTACCGCGATACGCCGGAGATACGAGAGGAGATTGCGCGGTGCTTGGCCGAAAAGACCACCATCGAGCGGGAGATGTTTTATCGGCTCCAGTCTACGGGCGAGAGCAAGCATCTTGCGGTCAAGTATGCCTTTGTGCCGCCGGATTTGGTTTTAGTTCACACCGAAGACATCACCGAGCGGGTGCTGGCGGAGGAAGAAGTCAAGAAACGCAGCGCCGACCTGCGCAAGGTCATCAACGCGATGGCCGGCCGCGAGGTGCGCATGGCCGAGCTGAAGGGCGTGATCCGCAAGCTGCGGGCCCAACTGGAGGAAGCCGGGCTGACGCCGGTGGTGGATGATCCGTTGTTGGGAGGAGAAACGCAGGGCAGCTTTCCATAGCCGCCAACTGAGGAGGTCCAGCGATGGCAAGAAGCTCCCAGAATTCACCTGTCAAGCTGTTGACAAATGTCTGGCACTGGCTTACCGAACCTGAGGCCTCCGGCAAGGAGCCCGGACGTCGCCGCCAGGCGCGATTGTTGGCCTCGTTGCTGGTAGCCTTCATCCTGCTGACTATTATGCTGTTCGTCGTGCCCAGTCTCTTCAACGCTACCTTGCCCCCCCAGAAAAACCCGGATTTCTACGTAGCGGTGGGGGTTGCTGCTACGTTCGCAGTGGCGTATGTGCTGAACCGAACCGGGCGCTATGCAGTGGCCGCGTTTCTTACCGTGACCGCACTTTCTGCCGGTATTCTTGCCGCGGCCGCTGCGGTTTTTTCGGGGACGAACCCTTACTACGAACCCGACGACGTCAATCTGCTCGTCTTCCTGGTCGTGCCTGTGCTGTTCGCCGGCATGTTGCTCTCTATCCCCGCCACCACCGTCGTAGTCACCCTCAGCATAGTCGGTATGATCTTCTTGGCCATGCTCTTTCCCCAGGTGACGCTGGCGATGATTGCCGGCGGCCCCCTGACACTTGTCCTGGCTGTGTCTAGTCTGATCTTGCTCGCTGCCCATCACCGCAACCGGTTGGAGTTGGATCGGCAGGCCAGGTTGGCCGAAAGCGAGGAACGGTATCGCCTGCGCTTCGAGCACGTGACCGACGTTGTATACTCGCTCTCCCCCAAGTTAAAAATTCTCAGTGTCTCGCCTTCCGTCGAAAGGATGTTGGGATACAAGCCAGAGGATCTGATCGGCAGGCCGTTTCAAGAGCTGAATACCCTGACATCGGACTTCCTGGAAACTGCCCTCTCCGACGCGAGGCGCGTATTGGCGGGCGAACGGGTCACTTCGTCGGTGTACGAGTTTGTCGCTAAAGATGGAACGAGGAAGTTCGGTGAAGTCAGTGGTGCTCCCTTGGTCCGCGATGGTGAAGTTGCGGCGGTGGTTGCGGTCGCAAGGGATATCACCGAGCGCAAGCGGGCGGAGGAGGAGCTGCAGCAGCGCACGGCGCAGGTCCGGCTCCTGTTTGAGGCCGGGCAACGCCTGGGCCAATCGCTCAACCTGGACACCATCCTTGGTACCATTCACGACGTCGTTTCCCAGACGATGACTTGCGATGGGCTGGTGGTGTCGTCCTACAGTCAGGAGGACAACCTGATTCGTTGTGTTGCCATGTACGACGAAGGGACCCCCCTGGACGTGAGCGAATTTCCGCCCATTCCACTGGAGCCGGAAGGGAAGGGGACGCAGAGCATCGCCATTCGCACGGGCAAGTCGTTGATCCTGGCCGATTTTCAGGAACAGCGCCAGACAGCGCAGACCTCCTACGACGTAGGTGAAAAGGGGATCGTCAGCTACAACGAGGTATCGGAGGACGAGGAGATCACCCGCTCCGCGCTCATCGTGCCCCTTAAATCGGAGGGTCGCGTCATCGGCGTCGTCCAGGTGTTCAGTTACCGTCTGGACGATTTCATCGAGGACGACCTGGATTTCCTGGAGGCGTTGGCGCCGCAGATTGCGGCCGCCATGACCAACGCCCTGCTTTACCGTCAGGCTCAGCGCGAGATTGACGAACGGAAGCGGGTGGAGGAGGCGCGGCGGTGGAGTGAAGAACGGTACCGGTCTTTCATTGAACATAGCTCAGAGGCTATCTGGCGCTTGGAACTGGAAGAGCCTACTTCCATAGAACTTCCAGATGACGAGCAGATTCAGCTTTTTTACCAACATGGCTACGTGGCCGAGGCTAATGAGGCGATGGCCCGAATGCACGGTTTTCCCAGCGCCAAAGACGTTGTAGGGACACGGCTCGGCCAACTTCTGCCCCGCCTATCCCCCCATAATGTCGAATATCTGCGGGCCTTTATTCGTTCTGGCTACCGGGTGACCGACGTCGAATCTCGTGAGATGGACCAGCAAGGCAATGTGAGATACTTCATGGCCAGCCTCATCGGGATTGTGGAAAATGGTTCCTTAGCACGATTGTGGGGGGTGAAACGGGACATCACCGAGCGCAAGCGGGCGGAAGAGGAGTTGAGAAAACACCGCGAGCACCTGGAAGACCTGATCGCCGAGCGCACCGCCGAGCTCACGAAAGCAAATGAGCAACTCAGGCATAGCGAAGAGCGGCTTACCCTTGCCATCGTTGGCACGGGCGGCGCCTTGTGGGACGAGAAACTGGACCCGGATGCCTCCTTTGATGACCAGTCCGGCACGACTTATTATTCCCTGGAGGAACGAAAACTCCTGGGCTATGGGGAGGGAAATGAATTGGTCCCTCACTATGAAGCCTGGTATGATCACGTCCTCCCAGAAGATCAAGCATTGGTAGAACAACGTCAACGAGATCATTTTGAGGGCCGCACAGAACATCTGGATCATGAATACCGGGTACGGCACAAGGACGGTAGCATCCGCTGGGTCCACGGCCGAAGCTACATCGTGCGGGATGAACGCGGGAGGCCCGTCCGGTGGATCGGGATTGATTGGGATGTCACCGAACGCAAACAAGCAGAGGAAGAACTCAAAGACCGCACCGCCGAACTGAACGAGCGGGTGGCTGAGGTGGAACAACTGAACCGTGGCATGGTCAACCTCTTGGAAGACCTGCAGGCAGCCAAGGACAACCTGGAGGAAACCGCCGCCAAGTTGCAGGAGATGAACCAGGAACTCAACGACTTCGCCTACGTCGTCTCCCATGACCTGAAAGCGCCGCTGCGGGCCGTCACTCAGTTGGCTGGCTGGATCGCGACCGACTATGCCGATGACCTCGACGAAGAGGGCCAGGAGATGCTGAGCCTGCTCGTCGGTCGCGCCAAGCGCATGCACAACCTGATCCAGGGCATCCTGGAGTATTCAAGAATCGGGCGGATCAAAGAAAGAGAGAAAGAGGTGGATCTCAACTGGTTGGTGCAAGATACGATAGAGATGCTGGGGCCGCCGGAGCACATCCAGATTACCATTAAGAGCGAGCTACCCACTGTCATGGGCGAGCAGGTGCGCCTGGAGCAGGTGTTTCAAAACCTGTTGGGCAACGCCATCAAGTTTATGGACAAATCGGCAGGATGTGTTATAATAGACTGCGCCGACGAGGGGGCCCACTGGCTGCTTAGCGTGGCCGATAACGGTCCCGGAATCGAAGAGAAGTATCATGACAAGATCTTTCAGATGTTCCAGACGTTAGCGCCCCGCGACGAGTTCGAGAGCACCGGCGTGGGGCTGTCGCTGGTGAAGAAGATCGTCGAGACGGGGGGCGGAAAGGTGTGGGTGGAATCGGCGATTGGAGAAGGGAGCACATTCTATTTCACGCTGCCCAAGAGGGGAAGTTAATTGGGAGGCGTTGAGGGCTCGGTCGGAGACCCTCGCCCAACGGTTCGGCAAGGTCTCC
>CAZGKH010000186.1:6501-7645 GCA_964525665.1 uncultured Anaerolineae bacterium
TCGGTCGGAGACCCTCGCCCAACGGTTCGGCAAGGTCTCCCGACCGTCGCCGCAGGGGGATCGGTCGGAGACCCTCGCCCAACAGAGAAAGTAGGAGAGGAAGATGAGAACCGATAAACCCATTTTGCTCGTCGAGGACGACCGGGTGGATGCCATGACCGTCCAGCGCGCGCTGAAAGACATCAAGGTCACGAACCGGTTGGACATTACCGGCGATGGAGAGGAGGCCCTGGCGTTCTTGAGAAACCCGGAGAACGAGCGCCCGTGCATCATCCTGCTGGACTTGAACATGCCCCGCATGAACGGCATTGAATTCTTGGCAGTGGCCAAGCAAGACGAGGTGCTGAGAAGAATCCCGGTGGTGGTGCTGACATCATCCAGAGAGGAGCAAGACAAGGTGGACAGCTTCGACCTGGGTGTGGCAGGCTATATGATCAAGCCAGTGGGCTACCAGCAGTTTGTAGAGGTAGTGAAAACGATTGACCTATATTGGACGCTGAGCGAGTTACCTACAGGAGGGTAAATCATGGAAGAAAGAATCAAAATCCTGTTGGTCGAGGACGACAAAGTTGATCAGATGGCCTTCAAGCGGTTCGTCGAGCGGGAGCACCTGCCTTACGACTACCAGATTGCCGGATCTGTGCCGGAAGCCAGAGAGGTTCTGGCAACGGAGCGATTCGATGCCGTGCTCATTGATTATTTGCTGGGCGACGGCACGGCCTTCGACCTGTTTGATGACCTGGGGGATGCTCCAGGCATTGTGATAACCGGCAGCGGCGATGAGGAAATCGCCGTCAAAGCGATGAAAGCCGGAGCTTATGACTATCTAGTCAAAGACCCGCAAGGCCATTATCTCACCACTCTGCCAGTGACGGTAGAGAATGTGATAAGCCGTCGGGATGCCGAGGAGGAACTGAAACTGCATCGGGAGCATCTCGAAGAGTTGGTGGAAGGGCGCACGGCCGAACTGGCCATGGCCAACGAGCAGCTCCTGGCCGAAATCGCCGAGCGCAAGCGGGCGGAGGAGGCGCTACGAGAGAGCGGGGAGAAGTATCGAACCATTCTTGAGAGCATCGAAGAGAGCTACTACGAAGTTGACATCGCTGGGAACTTCACGTTTTTCAATGATTCGTTGTGCAGGCTT
>CAZGKH010000187.1:0-7634 GCA_964525665.1 uncultured Anaerolineae bacterium
TGGAAAAGCACCTTCCCCAGGCCACCTGGACCAGGCCAGAAGGCGGCTTCTACGTGGGAGTTAGCCTTCCAGAGGGGAGTGACATGGCAAGCCTGCTGGCCCAGGCTGGGAAGGCGGGGCTGAAGCTCAGTGACGGACGCGGCTTTTTCCCTAGCCCGCCCGATGGGGATCGCTTCCTGCGTATCCCCTTCTGTAGTGTTACGCCTGAAGAGATCGAAGAAGGGATGTCGCGCCTGGTGCGCATCCTGTAGATCCAGAGACGGTGTAGCCAATCTGAGCGTCGCGTCTCTCGGAGGATGGCACGCCCGGTCAGCTTGAAGGACCAAATAACCCATTTTTGGAGGTGACGGAACATGTCTATTCTGTATGGCAAGGATATCTTACGAACGGATACTCTTTCAGACGAAGAGCTGGACCTCATCCTTTCGACAGCGTCCCGGCTCGAGAGCGTGCTCAAGGCCGGTGGCCGCCTGACGAACATGGGGGGCCAGGTCCTGGCGACCCTCTTCTTTGAGCCGAGCACGCGGACCCGTCTTTCCTTTGAGGCAGCCATGCTGCGCCTTGGAGGCCAGGTGATCACCGTGGCAGACCCCAAGACTTCGTCCACTGCCAAAGGCGAATCTTTGGCCGACTCGATGCGCACGGTGGAGGGGTACGCCGACGTCATCGTCATCCGTCATCCCCGAAAGGGCTCAGCCCAGGAAGCGGCTGATGCTGTAGCGGTGCCCGTGATCAACGCCGGGGATGGTGCAGGGCAACACCCGACCCAGGCCCTCCTGGATGTCTACACCATCCAGAAGGAGAAAGGCTCACTGGAAGGGCTTACCGTGGCTCTGGCCGGAGACCTGAAGCACGGGCGGACCGTCCATTCGTTGGTGTACCTGTTGGCCCGTTTTGGTACCCAGCTCCTCTTCGTCTCGCCGTCTGGCCTGGAGATGCCTGTGGAGATCACCGCAGACTTGAAGAAGATGGGGGCGGATCCCAACGAGGGCAACGACCTGGCGGCCGCCATGCGCCAGAGCGATGTGGTGTACATGACCCGCATCCAGCGGGAACGGTTCGAGGACCCGGCCGAGTACGAACGGCTGAGGGGCTCCTACGTGGTGGATATGGCCATGATCCATCAGGCCAAGCCAGGCATCACCATCATGCACCCTCTGCCCCGGGTAGATGAGATCGCCTCGGAAGTAGATACTTATGAGGGTGCGGCCTACTTCCGCCAGGCAGCTAACGGCGTGCCAATCCGCATGGCCTTGCTGTCCCTGGTTAGCGGGTGTGAATAGTACTATGAAAACACAAAATGTACTGGAGGACATTGTCGTTATTGATCTCACCCAAGCTCTGGCCGGGCCCTATTGCACGATGATGTTGGGCGATCTGGGAGCCGACGTCATCAAGGTGGAGAGGCCTGGCAGCGGTGATATGGCGCGGGGATGGGGGCCGCCCTTCCTGAAGAGTGCGAGTGCTTACTTTCTCTCCATCAACCGCAACAAGCGGGGCCTCACCGTGAACCTCAAATCGAGGGAGGGCGTAGCCATCATACACCGGTTGGCCGAAAAAGCCGATGTCTTTGTGGTCAACCGGCCCCGCCTCGAGTCGCTCAGGAAGATGGAGATAGACTACGACAGGCTGCAGGGCATCAATCCCCGCCTGGTCTACTGTTCCATCACCGGCTACGGCATGACCGGACCCTCCGCTGGCCGAGCAGGCTACGATGTCGTGACCCAGGGTGAATCGGGCCTGATGAGCATCACTGGCGAGCCAGAGGGCGGCCCCATTCGCTATCCCATTCCCATCTCTGACATCACGGCTGGCATCTACAGCGCTTTTGCCATCGTAGCCGCACTCCTGGCCCGGGAGCGGACGGGGGAGGGCCAATTCCTGGACATGACGCTCCTGGAATCCCAGGTGGCCTGGCTGACCAACGTGGCCGGAGGGTACTTTGCCACGGGCAAGCGTCCGCCGCGTCTGGGTAACGCTCATCCCAACATCGTGCCCCTTCAACCCTTCAAGACTAAAGACAAGTACATCATTGTGGGGGTGGGGACGGAGAGGATGTGGGAACGGTTCTGCCGCCTGCTGGGCATTGAGGATACCATTATGGTAGACCCGAGGTTTGCCACCAACCGTGATCGGATCGAACACAAGGCCGAGCTCATTCCCCTTCTGGATGAAATCATCGGCACCAAGGAAGCCGAATTCTGGCTCTCGCAGCTCACCGAGGCCAAGATCCCCTGCGGTCCTATCAACTACGTTGATGAGACGCTCAATGACCCCCAGGTGCGAGCTCGAGGGATGATCGTCGAGTTGGAGCATCCCCTGATTGGGGTGGTCCGGTCGCTGGGTAATCCCCTGAGGTTCTCAGCCACCCCCGTCACTTATCGTCTGCCGCCACCCACCCTGGGTCAGCACAACGAGGAGGTTTTGGCCGGACTAGGATACACTGAGGCCGAGATCGAGCAGTTGCGGGGAGAAGGGGTGATTTGAGAAGTACTTATACGCTACATGGGAGCTATCCTCCTCTATTTCACCATGGGCGTGCCGGTGGAGAACCAGACCCTTTTCCTGATTGTGCTTAGCCGACCGCCCTGTTTATCTCCTTCTCCTCGCCCAACGTCATCTCCACGGTTTCTGATGTCAGCCTACCAGAAGTACGCTCGACGGTACTGGCCGTGCAATACTTCATCAAGTCGCTCAGAACGGCCACGGCTCCCTTCCTGGCCAGGCTTATCGCCGTGCGCTCTTCTTTGCACGATGCCATTCCCATCGTCTGCGAGATCGCCTGGATACGGAGGTCTGTCTTATTGTCCTGCCGCCCACCAAGTTGTTCCCCTCGGCCAATTCAGAATTGAAGAGGAGCCTGAGAATGTCTGAAGAGCCCGATGTTATTGAACAACCACAGCCATATTATGTTCCATGGACCACCCACGATGTCTGGCTAGGAGTTGCTTCCTTGATTCTGTGGTTGATCATTTCTGTTGTGGCCTCGGTCGTGGTGAGCCTACTTTCGCTGGATGTGGACATAGGATTGATAGTCAGTCTGGCGGAGTTGTTGCTGTTGGTGCCGGTCTGGTGGTTTACGATACGGAAATACAACATGGGGTGGAGGGCTTTGGGCTTGCGAAGTTTCAGAGGTCGGATGGTCGGCCTGGGGTGTGGCCTGATGATCCTCTCATCTATCTTTAACCTCTTCTATAATCTCTTTCTGGCCCTGTTTGGTTTGCAAGCGCAGATTGATCTGGCCCCTGTTTTCGCCGAGCTATCCTCCCCCTGGTGGCTTTTGGCGGGGGGAGTGATCGTTGCGCCGGTGGCAGAGGAAGTGTTCTTTAGAGGATTCGTCTTTGCCGGATTGCGCCAGCGATACGACTGGAAGAAGGCCGCCTTGATCAGCTCCGCGCTGTTTGCTGTGATCCATGTGACACCGACGGCCATGATCCCCATCTTTATCTTGGGGATCATTTTTGCCTATCTTTACCATCACAGCAACTCCATTTGGCCCGCAGTTTTGATGCACGTCTCCACTAACGCCCTGGCGTTAGGATCCGCCTACGTGCTGGCTAACACCAGCATACCAGCGTAGGTTTCTGCTATTGCCAAACGAGTCGAAACCTGATATACTATAAGTGAAGCATCCCTTGTAGGAGAGTCGAGATATGGATATGGAAGAAGAATCTGACTACAATCGTATGTCCGCACCGCGCTATGCCGGAATCGCGACCTTCATGCGTGCGCCGCTGGTTCGAGACCCATCTAAGTTGGATATCGCCCTCATCGGTGTGCCGTTCGACGGCGGAGTAGAAAACCGTCCCGGCCAGCGTCACGGGCCGCGCCAGATCCGCAACATGTCGAGCCTGATGCGCACCATCCATCATGTCACCAGGGTCAACCCGTACGAGCTTTGCCGTGTCGCTGACATGGGCGACGTTCCAATTACTGACGCTTTTAGTCTCGAGGCGAGCCACGTCAATATCACGGAGTTTTACCGCCAGGTACACGCCGCAGGCGTCGTACCGCTGAGCGCGGGGGGCGACCATTCGATCAGCCTGCCGATTTTACGCGCCATTGCCACGGACAGACCCGTTGGCATGGTCCATATAGATGCCCACACTGATACCTGTGATCAGGAGTTGGGCTCTAGATTCACCCACGGCACACCCTTCCGCCGGGCTGTGGAAGAGGGACTGCTTGATCCCCAGCGGACAGTGCAGATCGGCATCCGGGGCGCCCAGAATTCGGAGGAAGGATGGACATTCTCTCTTGAATCTGGCATGCGAGTCATCTTTATCGAGGAGTTTGCCAGGCTGGGTGTGGAGGCTGTGATTGCTGAGGCGCGGCGTGTGGTAGGGGAGGGCCCCACCTACATCTCCTTCGACGTAGACAGCCTTGACCCGGCATTCGCTCCCGGTACCGGGACACCGGAGGTTGGCGGGATGACCACCATCGAGGCGCAGGCGTTGTTGCGGGGCCTGCGTGGTCTTGATCTGATCGGCGGCGATGTAGTCGAGGTGTCGCCGCCGTTCGACCCCTCAGGGAACACCGCCCTGGTCGGGGCCACGATGATGTATGAGATTCTGTGCATCCTGGCTGAAACCGTCGCCCGACGCAGAAAGGAGTCGGGGCGTATCCTCTTGAAGGGATGGCGGTAAAGTGATAGAAATCCGCAAAGAAAAGCCAGAAGACAGCGCAGCTATTCGGGAGGTACATGAGCAAGCATTTGGGCGTCCGGACGAAGCTCACCTGGTGACTAAGCTCCGCGAGGCGAACAAGCCACCGATATCGCTGGTAGCCGTCTACGATGAACGAGTCGTTGGCCACGTCATGTTTTCCCCAGTCACCATTGCTCCTGCACAGGCAGGGTTCAATGCTGACGAGCATTTCATGGCCATAGTCAGGGAGCGAGCTTTGGCGGAAGCAGGCAGCGTGGTGAAGTATCAGCCTGAGTTTGAGGAAGCCGCTTGTTGATTGGTGCAGCTATGCACCTGGCCGCAAAAACTAACAACAATGAATAGCGAAAGGAGAATCACATGACTACATTTCAACCGTTCGACATGGAACGCATGATGTCCAAATGGGAGAACATCGTGGAGTACAACCTGTCGGAGAGCGGTGTTCACCCGGTGGCCGTTCGTGAGCTGCTGGGGGATCCGACGGTGGTGGAGGAACTGCTGGACACGGAGCTGAACTATCCCCAGGCCAACGGCAGCGTTGAGTTGCGGGAACGTATCTCCGCCCTCTATCCTGGGGCAACACCAGACAACGTACTGGTCACCGTAGGATGCGCTGAGGCCAACTTCATCACCCTCCAAACTCTTCTCTCACCCGGAGACGAGATGGTGATGATGCTGCCCAACTACATGCAGATTTGGGGCATCAGCCACAATTATGGCTTTCAGGTCAGGGCCTTTCATCTCCAAGAAGAACGGGGGTGGACCCCTGATCTGGATGAGTTGCACGATGTCGTCTCGGAGAAGACCAAGCTCATCGCCATCTGTAACCCCAACAACCCCACGGGCCACATTCTCACTCAGAAGGAAATGGACGCTATCGTAGCCGCCGCCGAGCGGGTTGGGGCCTGGCTGCTGGCCGATGAGGTCTACAGTGGGGCAGAGCGCCTGACCGATGCCCAGACGCCCTCGTTTTGGGGTCGGTACGATAGGGTGCTGGCCATGAATAGCCTGAGCAAAGCCTACGGTCTGCCGGGGTTGCGCATCGGCTGGGTGGTAGGGCCAGCGGACACCGTGGATGAGATATGGGCCCGCCACGAATACACTACCCTCACCATCACCATGCTGTCCAACAAGCTGACGACTATCGCTCTGTCTCCCCAGGTGCGGCCCCGTCTCATCCAGCGAACGCGGGATTACATCCGCCGAGGCTTCCCCATTCTGGATGGATGGCTGGAGAGCCACGAAGGGATCTTTTCTCTCATCCCATCTCAGGCGGCGGCCATCACCTTTGTGCGTTATCATCTCGGCATCAATTCGACCGAGATGGTGGAGCGGTTGATGCGTGAAAAGAGCGTGCTCATCATTCCGGGAGACCACTTTGGCCTGGATCACCACCTGCGGATCAGCTTTGGTCTGCCACCCGACTATCTACGGGCGGGGCTGGATCGCATCCACGAGTTGATCGTGGAATTGCGAACTTCCCCCCCAGAGTTGGGGGGGAGTGAGAGGGGGCATCAGTAGAGGCTCTTCGTCGGTTTCGATACGCTTCGCTACTCAACCCAAGAAACCTTAAAATTTCTGGGAACCTGCATTTTGAGGCGATTTCCCCTTGACATAGAACGCATGTTCTGGTATAATATAATCAGAACATGCGTTCTATTTTTGAAAGGAGGGACATCTATGGAGAGCATGACTAAGCGTCAAAGGGAAGTCCACCGCTTCATCGGAGACTACATCAGTAGAAAGGGGTATCCTCCCACCCACGAAGAGATCCGACAAGGCCTGGAGATGAGCACCAAATCACTGGTCAACTACCATCTAAAGGCTCTGGAGAGGAAGGGCAAGATCAAGCGACAGCAAGATACTCCACGAGGAATCAAGCTCCTCAATAGCAGAAGCTTCAGGGTACCTATGCTGGGGCAAATCGCTGCCAGCGCCGAGCCTATCTCCTTCTCGGATGACGACTACGAAGAGATCGAGTTGACTCCCGACATCATCCAGGAGCAAGAGGGCTTGTATGCTCTGCGGGTGAAGGGCGATTCCATGATTGACGCCTTGATCAATGATGGGGACATCGTGGTCATGAAACATCAAGCGATGGCTGAGACGGGTGAGATGGTGGCCGTGAGGCTGAAGGACAGGAACGAGACCACCTTGAAGAAGTTCTATCCAGAGGGTAAGCGGGTGCGTCTCCAGCCGGCCAATCCGAGAGTGGAGCCGATCTTCGTGCATCCCGCCAATATGGAAATCCAGGGCAGAGTGATGGCCGTGATCCGTCAGATGGCATGAGTCGAGGGAGGGTCGAGATGAAGGGCAAATTGACGAGCAAGATATGTGCTCAGCGCAGTGTGGATGGCGATGGTCGAATCATTTGCAAGAAGATCGTGGAGGGCGACAATGAGGTCTCGCCCAACATCTGTCGAGATTGCCCGGCCAAGCAAGTCTCCTGCGACAAGCTGCGCTTTTCACTGGAGAAGTTCTCCCCCACCCCCATCGTGGTGCGCTACGGCAATGGCCACACCGAAGTGTGGAACGATGAGCCAGCCCGAATCAGCTTCCAGAGGGCGGCTTGCGTGGCCAAGATCGCCCCCATCAGCGATCCCCGCCAGTGTGCGGCCTGTGCGCTGCGAGCTGGTGGAGAGCCAGTGCTGGAGGAGATTCCCTTGCCCCAGGTGATTCGACCAACTCGCCGCAAGGTGGCCAGGGGCGGCACTGTCCTGGACGGAACAGTACAGGGCAAGGTGATCCCTTTCCCTCAGCGGGTAGCCGTCGCTGCCAGTTGACGGTGAGGGATACAGAACATCCCCCCCAGAGTTGGGGGGGAGTGAGGGGGGGCGATGCGACGATTGCTGGAATATCAGGCAGAACGGATCGAGATGGTGCTGGCCAGCCACAAGGTGCCATCGCAGGTATGCGGGGGCACCGTCACCCCTCGCTTCGTGCGCTTCGAGCTGGTTCCAATAGTGG
>CAZGKH010000188.1:0-7627 GCA_964525665.1 uncultured Anaerolineae bacterium
CTGAAAACCCTCGAGCGCGATACGAATTTGCTGGAGAAAGTGAAACCGCCGTTTCCACGCATCACCTATGATTCAGCGGTCGAAATCCTTCACCGGGATGGCATATCCATCGAATGGGGGGATGATTTCGGGGCTCCCCACGAGGTGGCCCTGGCGGAGCACTTTGAGAAACCGGTTTTCGTCCATCACTATCCAACTCAGTGCAAGGCATTCTACATGGAATATGATACTGAGCGACCGGAGGTTTGTCTTTCAGTGGATTTGCTGGCTACCGAAGGATATGGTGAGATCATCGGCGGCGGTCAGCGCAGCGCCAGCTACGAGTATCTGCAACAGCAGGTGGAGAAACTCGGCATCTCTCGCCAGGCTTACGAGTGGTATCTCGACTTGCGCCGCTACGGATCAGTACCCCACTCCGGCTTCGGCCTGGGCCTGGAGCGGACTGTGGCCTGGGTCTGTGGCGTGAAGCACATCCGCGAGACCATTCCCTTCCCCAGGATGCTGGGACGTATCTATCCGTAATGGTACACATGAATGACGAGCAACGGCGCTCCATTGCTCACTTGCTCTCCCCAACCTCCCCAGAAGACGCCCTTACCGCTTATTACGCCCTCTATCATAAGCGGACGCAACTCTTCACTCACGGCCAGGAAATCGTCGTCGGCTTCCTGGCTATTTGCCAGACCAGGCATGACCTTTTTACCCCGCTGGTCGTGATGCGCGCTGACTCCGACGATGTATTGTCCGCTCTTCTATCCACTCACCTGGACGAGGGCCGAGAGTACCTCTTCACAGCGAGAGAGCAAAGGGCCTCGGTCTTGAAGCGGTGTCTCATTGCCTGGGATGGGCAGTGCAACCTGATCTACACCGTTGACGAGGTGGGCTTCCGACCCGATTCTCGTCACCTGGTGGAAAGAACAGTCGGCAGAGACCACATTCCTCGCTTTGAGATCAGGGACGGCGAGAACGTGATCGCGGCCGCGGGTGCAAACTGGCGGTCGCCGTACTTTGCCGAGGTTGGCGTCTGCACCCAGGAAGGCTACCATAGACGGGGACTAGCCAAAGTGGTCGTCTCTGCCTGCACTTCTGAATTACTGAAAGAGGGGGCCAGGCCCCTCTACATCGTCGCCGAGGACAACACCGCCTCGATCCGGGTCTGTGAAGCTCTCGGCTATCGCTTTTCTGGCTACAGGGAGTTCTCTTGCCTGGGCAGGGTGCGACCGATACGGTGATCGCCGCCCGGAGTTCAGGCCCATGAGCGAAGCAGAGCCACCGGGAGCAGAGGGCAACATCCGAATTTCGAAAACCTATCCCATCTTCACACCAGGGTTAACAGTCCCAGTCGCTCATAGCCCCTTTTCGGGATTTTGCATAAATACAAGAATTAGGTTATAATAGTGTTAAACAGCAAAAGTGACATCGAAACGATAAGATAGATGAAAAATGATTCCCTCTGATTATGTCTCTATAGGTGTATATTGGCTTCTGGTCATTGTCTGGGGTCTGATCGTTCTGGTATTTTTGACGAGATATGATCAGCCCAAGTCCGCGGAGCCAAGGACCGCTACCGTTGTCAGACTCATTCTGATTCTGGGATTTGCGGTCTTGGTCATTGATAGCATCTACTTCAGCGCTTGGTTCACGACTAAGGATGAACCTTCCAGGACTTACCTGTTTTCGGACGTGTTGCAGAGTGACTATCTTATCATTCCCAAGCTCGGTTTGCTCATAGCAGCGGTCGCAGGGCTTATCCTAACATGGAGAAATAGGGTAATAGAGATTGAAAAGGAGACAGAGAACCTAAAGAAACTCTCTGCCCTTAACGCCATCGCAGCCACGGTCAGCCACTCTCTGAATCTGGCGGAGATTCTGAACAGCACTTTGGAAAAGGTGCTGGAGGTGATGAGAATAGAAACAGGCGCTATAGCCCTGGTAGATCGGAAAACCAAGGAGTTGTCTTTCACTGCCCATCGTGGCTTTCCTGAGGAACTGCTCCACGAAGCGAATTCGCTGAAGCTAGAGCAAGGTCTGACCGAGCGGGCTGCGAAGTTAGGAGCACCTATCCTGGTACAGGACATCTCCGAGGAAACAGACCTTTCGGAGATAGAACTTGGGATGGAAAAGGAGGGATTTCGATCTTTTGCTTGCATCCCACTAAAATCAAAGGAAAAAGTGCTTGGAGTTATGGACATTGCCAGCCATGATGTCCGCCAATTCTCTCCCCAGGATGTGGAGCTGCTTACTTCTATAGGCAACCAAATCGGTGTGGCCATTGACAATGCACGGCTTTTCCACGACTTGAACGAAACTTATGAGGACCTGGCGACAGCGAAGGCTCATCTTTTTCAATCCGCCAAGCTCTCGGCCGTCGGCGAGTTCGCTGCTGGGATCGCCCATGAGATCCGGAACCCCTTGACGACCATAATCGGCGATGCCCAGTTGTTGATGGCCGATATGAAGCCTGACCAGCCGGAATATGCCTCTCTCAAAGCCATCGAACGTTCAGGACAGCGTGCCAGCAAAGTCATTCGGAATCTGCTGGCCTTCTCCCGCCAAGAGGAGTATAAGCTTACTCCCACAGATATAAACGAAACGATTGAGAGATCCCTTTCCCTTATCGCCTATCAGGTCGAGAGATCTAATATCACTATAATCAAAGAATTGGCTACAGCTTTGCCTTTTGTGTTAGCCAGTACCCATCATCTCGAAGAAACTTGGGTTAACCTGTTGATAAACGCTCGAGACTCCATACCCGCCAAGCAAAGGGGCGAGATTCGCATTACCTCTCGACTGGATGGATCTGGCGAAGCCGTTCAGGTGCTTGTCTCAGATACAGGTGTCGGTATTCCCAAAGAAAACCTGGATAGGGTATTCCAACCTTTTTTCACGACCAAGGACGTAAACGAAGGCACAGGTTTGGGACTATACATCACCTACCAAATCATTGACCGGCACAATGGAACTATCGAACTAGACAGTGAAGAAGGAGTAGGAACAACTGTCACTGTAACCTTGCCAGCAGAAAAACAAGTCTCTGCCGAGAAGCAAGGCTAAAATTCCCCCATTTGGGAGGTGTCCCATGGCTAGCATCTTAGTTGTTGATGATGACCGAGATGTTGCTGGAACAATAGAGCGTACCCTTAAACGTAGAGATCATAAGGTGATTGTTGCCTACAGTGGCGCTAGGGCCCTGGAACTGGTCCAAGAACAGAAACCCGACTTGGTAGTGCTGGATATCATGATGCCTCGCATGGGTGGCCTCGAAGTCTGTGAACGCATACGTACTCTCCCCAACGTGGCTTCTCTGCCCATCTTGTTTCTAACGGCTAGAAGCAAAATCGAGGATAAGATCGAGGGTTTCGAGGCCGGAGCTGATGACTACCTGACGAAGCCCTTCGACCTCCGAGAGCTAGAGTTGCGGGTGAGAGCTCTTCTGCGTCGTAGCATGCCCAGTGAAGCGCCGAAAACCCTCTTAGAAATTGGGCCGCTGTCTCTCGATCCACGTACTTTCAAGTTAGGTGTAGATGGCAAGGTGCTTCTTCTTACGCCAGTAGAGTTTGAGCTGCTCTATTATCTGATGAAACACGCCGGAGAGGTAATCTCCACCGAGAGATTGCTACAGGAGGTGTGGGAATATCCCCCGGGCACAGGCGACCCTAACCTGGTCAGAGCACATATCAAGAATCTCCGGTCTAAGATCGAGCCTTCGCCCAGTAATCCCACTTATATTAGAACCATCTCCCGTCACGGCTATATCATCAGCGAGCCGTGATCTGGAGTTCGGCAAGATTCTAACCTGTCCGAAAACTAAAGACACCCATGCTAGACGCTAGTTCACCATTGGACTGGCGTCTGTTTTTAGTGGCTCCCCAATGGAATTGCAGGCACGATGCCTCCACTTCAGGTGGCTGTGCTCCGCCCCCCATTTATCACCCTCAATCATCTTTTACCTTCCATGCTCTAGGTCAATCTGCGGCAAGACAAGCCACAGTATAGAACCTACACTCTCCTTTGGATCTTAGAGAAATCTCGCAGGGACCACCATCTTTTTCATGTCAAATTCATGTCAAATTAACGCTCCTTTCACGCAAAATTGGAGCAGGATTTGTTATAATTCAAACAGTTCAGGAAATTTGCTGCCGGTTTTCTGCTTTCGGATAGCTGTTCGGCAGATAGGGAAAGGAGGTGTGAAAATGGCTAAGGATAGGATTGGCCTCATGACTGCTAGAGAAGCTGCAAGGTACCTGCGGGTGAGCATGTTCACCCTGAGCAAAATAGAGAGTGGCGGTGGTCTAGTGCCTTACCGTACTCCTGGTGGGCATCGCAGGTACAGTCTCAGGATGTTGAACCAATATCTCAATAGTAGCCGCAAGCCTGCCAGCTTCCGCCGATAGGGGAAGGTCAAGCCGGGGGACACTTGAAGTACATCGCAACCTACTCGAGGCGGGCGCTGGACAATAGATCTAGCGCCCGCCACTGGACTAGCCTCCACTAGTAAGTCCTCAAGTGACCTGATGGATTATATCGGTCCAGAGAGGCTAGCGCCTGGGCTCAAGCTGGGTGCTGGCCAGTGGCTTCTGCCGTCAAAACCTCGTCTCTTGCAGTGCAACGCTTGGTTCTCGATCCTTTGTTCAATGCTAAGTAAATCTTCATAGGTGATTCCTTTCACTTTTGCCTGATCTTCGTCGCTGTGGAACAATCTTTGTCCTGAGCAGAATCGAAGGGCGGCCCTGGAGGTCACGAACACACAAAAAGACCCTGTTGCTTAAATCGGAGGGGTTAGGTCTGAGGCTTGACACGAGCAAGAGACTTTTTTAGTCGTAAAGGGGAAGCATCAAGGTGGCAAGCAAGATGGATCAGAGAACGCCGCTCATGGCCAACTTGACGGTCCGCCAGCAGTAATTTAGTTAGGAGGGTGACATGGCGGAAGAGACAATGATCATTCTTACAGCAAAGGAAGCTGCTGAGTATCTGCGGGTGAGCCTATATACCCTAAGGAGGATGGAAAACGCTGGGAGTCTGCTCCCCTTCCGTACCCCAGGCGGCCATCGCAGGTATAGTCTCGGGATGCTAAACGAATATCTTGAAAAGAGCCGTACGTCTTCTTACCGGGGGGCGTCAGGGAATACGCCTGAACTCGAACAATCGGAGGGAATCAAGGAACTCGCGTGAAGGAGGGTAAGAGCGCGCTCTTGCGGTCACTCCCTGGGAAGCACTCACAAGGGTTGCCCCTGCCGGTGGAATGTGTGCGAATTTGCCCCCGATGAGGTAACCGCCTTCTTGGAATTATGATGAATTTGCTACTTACTTTGGGAGGTGCACAAGGTGAACGAGCGGGATAACACGAAAGAGTCACTGTTCATGAATGAGTTGACACAATTGCGCCAACGCGTTGCCGAATTGGAACTGGTGAACGCCGAGCACCAGCGAGTGGAGGAGGAGATTCGGCAACTGAGAAACTCCAACGGGGGGATTGTTCAGAGCATGACCGAGGGCGTCGTTGTAGAGGATGCCGAGGGGTATCTTACCTTCGTCAATCCAGCTGCGGCCGGTCTGCTGGGCTACTCGCCCGAAGAGCTATTGGGTCGGCATTGGACGGCTATCGTCCCACCTGACCAGCACCCCAGTGTCCAGGCGGCTGGCGAACGGCGCGTGCACGGCGAAGTTGATCGCTATGAACTTCAGCTCGTCCGCAAGGACGGCACGCAGGTTCCTGTCTTGGTCAGCGGCAGTCCTCGGATCAAAGAAGGTCGTTTCGCTGGCACTCTGGCCACTTTCACTGACATCACCAAGCACAAGCAGGCAGAGGAGGCCCTGAGAGACCACTCACAGCGCCTAGAAGATATGCTTGAGGAACGCACAGCCGAACTAAGAGAGGCCAAGGAAAGGCTGCAACAGGAAATCGCTAAATACCAGCGAGCGGAGGAGGAGATCCGACAACTGAAGAACCGCAACGGGGGAATTGTCCAGAATCTGACCGAGGGCGTCGTTGTAGAGGATGCCGAGGGGTATCTTACCTTCGTCAATCCGGCTGCGGCCGGTCTGCTGGGCTACTCGCCCGAAGAGCTATTGGGCAGGCATTGGACGGCTATCGTCCTACCCGATCAACACCCCAGTGTCCAGGCGGCTGGCGAACGGCATCTGCACGGCGAGGTTGATCGCTATGAACTTCAGCTCGTCCGCAAGGACGGTACGCAGGTTGCCGTCCTGGTCAGCGGCAGGCCTCGGATTGAGGAAGGTCGTTTCGCTGGCACCCTGGCCACTTTCACTGACATTACCGAGCACAAGCAGGTGGAAAAGGAGCTTCAGCAAAGCCTTGATAGATTGCGAAGGACCTTCGACGAAACGGTCCATGCCCTGGCATCAGCAATCAAGGCTAGGAATCCCTATGCAGATGGCCATCAACGACGGGTAACCCAACTGGCCTGTGCCATCGCCAGGGAGATGGGCCTTCCTGACGAGCAAATCGAAGGGATCAGTGTCGCCGGTCTGATTCATGATCTCGGCAAGATAAACGTACCTTTTGAAATTCTCAGTAATCCCGATGGGCTAAGCGAATTTGAATTTGGCATGATTAAGAATCACCCCCAAATCGGTTATGATATATTGAAGACCGTAGAATTCCCGTGGCCAGTGGCCGAAATCGTGCTTCAACATCACGAAAGGCTAGATGGCTCTGGATATCCTCAGGGTCTGGCCGGTGAAGAGATCATGCTGGAAGCAAGAATCATGGGTGTGGCTGATGTTGTTGACGCCATGGCCGCTCACCAACCTTACAGATCGGCTCTTGGGTTATATAAGGCATTAGAGGAAATCTTACAGAATAGGGGCGTCCTTTACGACCCAGGGGCGGTAGGCGCTTGCTTGAAGCTCTTCAAACAGAAAGGGTTTAAGTTCGAGCAAGAGGCGAAAAATCGCGGTCAACTCGGATGGCCATTGTTGGATGAGGTGCATTATCCTAGCTGAACAGTTCTTATGAGATAAGGGGGGAAAATGAGGGGAGAAGTATTGCTCTACAATTTGGAAGAGAAGATCGCTGAGCTGGAGGAGGTCAATACTGCGCTGCTATCCAGAGAGGAGGAGCTCGTCGCTCTCAACAAGATCGGCGTCGAGGTCGGCCCGTCGCTGAATCTACAGGAGATTCTGGAGAAAGCCCTGGATATTGGGTTGTCCTCTATGGGACTACAGACCGGTTTTATTTTCCTACTAAATGAGGCCAAGAGCGAGTTTGTGTTGAAAGCTCAGCGAGGAATGGATGGGCAATTCACCCGAGAGTTGATTACCATGAAGGCCGGCTACGATTTCCCAGCAGTGACCCCCAAACTGGAAAGCCTCGTTGTGGTACAGGAGATTTCTCAATTCCCTCGGCTTGGCAGGTTCCTGCGAGACAGAGAGGGGCTTCGCTCCTACATCAGCGTGCCTCTGAGCTCCAACGGGAGGCTGTTGGGGATCATGAATGTCTTCAGCCGAGGCCGCACTCCGAATGCCCAAGAGGTCAACTTGCTGGTGACCATTGGCCAGCAGATCGGGACAGCCATCAAGAACGCGCAGACATTCCAAAACGTGGTTCGCGCCAAGAGGGAGTGGGAGGAGACCTTCGACGCCATAACCGAAGGCATCTTCATGC
>CAZGKH010000189.1:0-7598 GCA_964525665.1 uncultured Anaerolineae bacterium
GGTCCGGACAATCCGCCACGGTGTTAGGCTGCGGCCTACCCATCGTTCCCGTGGAGAGTGATCCGCAGGAGACGCGCAGGCTCCGTGCCCGCTGGCAGGAGGTCTTGCCCGAGGTGCCACTCAAAATCCTCCCCTCGCCCTACCGTTCCGTCATTGCCCCCCTGTTGGAGTTCATTGACCGTTTCGTGGACGAGGAGGATCACTACGTGACAGTAGTGGTGCCGGAGTTCGTGCCCACCCGTTGGTGGCATCACCTGCTGCACAACCAGACCGCCTGGATGTTAAAGGTGGCGCTGCTCTACGCCCGTCGGGGCTGGCGAGGACGCTTCCGCATCATCACCAACGTGCCCTTCTACCTGAAGCAATAGGAGTACTACCGCGAATTGGGGATTGCTTCCCTTCGACAGCTCAGGACAGGCGGCGCCAACAGCGCGCCTGCCAAAAAGCAAGACTCGCTGGGCGAAGGTCTCCGACCGAGCCCTCCCGCCTTCGGTCGGAGACCCCAGCGATCAAAAGACGGGTTTATTAGTTTCCAATGACAGGAGAATTGAGAAAGGGCTACGGTCATCGTTTGGGCCGGGTGTAGGGCAAGTTGGTAACTTGCCAGGGCGCAATTTGCCAAATCGCGCTACAAGTGGCCGAAACGAAGACCATATCCCAAGAAAGGAAAAGACCGATGTTGAAACGCGCCCAAGCATTGCAGGAAGACCTGATCCATTGGAGAAGAACGATTCACCAGCACCCCGAACTGGGCTTCCAGGAATTCAAGACCGCTGAATTAGTGGCCGAGACCCTGCGCTCATTGGGGGTAAAAGTGAAAACGCAGGTGGGCAAGACGGGGGTGGTCGGTTATCTGGGGGAGGGCAAGCCTGTGGTGGCCCTTCGCGCCGACATGGACGCCCTGCCCATTCAGGAGGCCAACGACGTGCCCTATGCCTCCCAGGTGCCGGGCGTGATGCACGCCTGCGGCCACGATGCCCACACCGCCATTCTCCTCGGCGTGGCCACGCTGCTACGCGAGGAAGAGTTGCCCGGCCAGGTGCGTTTCCTCTTCCAGCCAGCCGAAGAAGTGGCAGACGAGGAAGACAAGAGCGGCGCCGAACGCATGATCGAAGATGGGGTCATGGAGGGAGTTGATGCTATAATGGCCCTCCATGTGGACTCGTCCCAGCCGGTGGGGAGCATTGAGATAGATGACCCTTATATCTCCGCAGGCGTGGATACTTTCTACGCTACTCTTAAGGGTGAGGGATGTCACGGCGCCTACCCGCATCGTGGCATTGACACCATCTTCATCTTGGGCCAGGTCATCAACGCCATCCACGGCATCGTCTCGCGCCGCATTGACCCCGTGCAGCCCGCCGTCATCTCCATCGGCAGTGTCCACGGCGGCCAGGCCGACAACGTCATCCCAGGCAGAGTGGAGATCTCCGGCACCATCCGCAGCATGGACGAAAAGGTGCGGCGGGGACTCTTCGCTGAGCTGGAAAGGGCTCTGGGTGTGGCCAGGGCGCTGGGTGGCGACTTTGAACTCAGGATAGAGGAGGGGTTCCCGTCCTCTAAGAACAATCCTGAAATCGCCTCGCTCATCCGGCGAGTGGCCATTGACTTGCTGGGAGATGACTGTCTGCATCCGCCGGAGCCGGGGATGGGGGCGGAGGACTTTGGCTTGCTGGCCAACCTGGCGCCAGGTGCGATGTTTGGCCTGGGCACGAAGGGAGAAAGGGAACTAGGAGAAGGGCACAGCCCCACCTTCGACATTGACGAGCGCGCCCTCCCCATCGGCGCAGCAATCCTGGCCGAGGCGACCCGCCGCTATCTGGTGGGCGAAGGATAGGCTGGGCAATCACAGGCGCCTCTTTGACTTTCCTTCTTTTCTCTGCTATACTTTGTCGTGTCACCAAAAATGAACCTCGCTGTTGAGTTTCTGATATATTAAGTGTCTATCCGAGAGCCTGCTCAAGGCGGACCCTAGTCCGCCGCTGGACTAGGGTCCAGCGGGAGCAAAAGGGGATTCCCGGATAAGCTCTAAGAGAGATCAGAGGGGAGCGCTCTTGCTCATCCTCGCTTTATAGGTTAATGAGGCAACAAGGCAATGGGTCTACAAGTCAACGAGACGATGAGGAAACAAGTACCTCGTTGCCCCATTACTCATTGACGCGTTATCCGTTGACTCGTTACTCGTTGCCTCGTTACCCATTCCGAAAGGGGGTGACGAATCAAGATCAATAAGCGTGTATGCTAGATTCGTAGATCCATTTTTGCCCGGCCTGGATCTAGCAATCCAGGCCAAAAGCGGGATTTGGCAATCCCCTCAGAGCAATTTTGGATCCACGGAGTTTGGTCGAATTTCGGAAACACCTTGAATACAACTAATAAGGAGGAGAAATGTTTAGCAAAAAAGCAGTTTACGTCGCCCTAGCGCTAGTGATGGTGGTCAACCTACTGGCGGCCAGCGTGGTTAGCGCTGCCCCGCCGCAGCAGGAAGAGCTGACCTACACCGTGAAGCTGGGCGACACCCTGTGGGCTCTGGCCGAGAAGTATCTGGGCAGTGGTGCGGCCTATCCAGCCATTGTGATGGCCACCAACACCAAGCAGAAAGATGATGCATCTTTCGCCTACATCGCCAGGCCCGACCTCATTCACCCAGGCTGGAAGTTCGCCATTCCTTCGGCAGCGCAGGCAGCAGAGCTGTTGGCCAAGCCTCGGGTGGTCACCATGACCTTCTTCGAGGAGCCCGACACCCTGAACGCCATGTACTCCGGAATGTGGTACGCCGGGCTGGTCATGGACATGTTCAACCCTGGGCTTTGGGCCTGGGACGACAACCTGGAGCCCTCGCTGGAGATGGCCGCCCAGTTCCCCACCAAGGAGAACGGCCTCATCTCCGAGGACGGCCTGACCATCACCATCCCGCTGAACAAAAAGGCCAAGTGGTCGGACGGTGTGCCGGTGACCGCCAGTGACTTCATCTTCACCAACGAGATGATTCTGGCTCCGGGGAACGTCGCCGTGCAAAGCACCTGGCCCTACGACACCTACCTGGAGAGCGTCACGGCGGCAGATGACTATACACTGGTGCTCAAATTCACCGAACCGTTTGCTCCCTGGGCCACCACCATCTTTGACTTCGTCCTGCCCGAGCACGTTCTGAGGCCGGTCTTTGAGGCCGAGGGGACGATTGACGGCGCCGACTGGAATCGCAACCCCACTGTGGTCAACGGCGCCTTCGTCGTCAAGGAGTGGGCGGCGGCCAGCCATATCATCCTGGAGGCCAACGGCAATTACTGGCGCGGCCGGCCCAAGCTCAGTGAGATCCACATCCTGGTCGTGCCCGACGACCAGGCCCAGATGGCGGCCATCAAGACCGGCGATACCGACATCGGCATCTTCCTCTCCTACGCCGACATCCCCACCATTGAGGAACTGCCAGATGTAGACCTGGCCATGGTGCTCTCTGGCTATAACGAGAGCTGGTTCTTTAACCTCAACACCGATGAGACGGCTGCCAAGAATGGCCACCCCGCGCTGCAAGATGTGCGCGTGCGCCAGGCCATCGCTTATGCCGTGGACTTCGACGCCATCTGCCAGGAACTGCTGTACGGCAAGACCTACCCGCCCGCTACCCTCTGGGAGGAGATGCCTTTCGCCTACCCAGACGCCAACCTCTACAAGTATGACCCGGCGAAGGCCAACACGCTTCTGGACGAGGCCGGCTGGGTGGACTCCAACGGCGACGGCACTCGCGACAAGGATGGCGTGGAGTTGGTTCTCACCTACTCCACCACCGCTGGCCGCGAGGTGCGGGAGCAGACCCAGGTCGTAGCCATGCAGTATCTGGCTGACGTGGGCATCGGGATCGAGATCGCCAACAACTCCTACGACACCATGTGGAACAGCTACGGTCAGGGCGGGCCTGTCGCCACCGGCAACTATGACATCGCCGAATGGTCCACCACCGGTGACTTCCCCGATCCAAACTACTCGGACTGGCTCTGCTCCGAGATACCCTCGGACGAGTCTCCCGATGGCACGAACTGGTATGGCATCTGCGACGAGGAACTGGACGCCCTCTTCCAAACCCAAGCCGTCGAGATGGACCCGGACAAGCGCCTCCAGTTGTACCACGACATCGGCAAGATCATGAGCGAAAGAGTATATTGGCTGGGCGTTTGGCACGACAACGACCTGTGGACCATCAACAAGCACACGGGGAACGTCAAGATCTCCGGGGCAGACCCCTTCTGGAACTGCTGGGAGTGGGATGTTTTCTAAGCACGTCAGCTTGCACTCAGAAACCAGATTTTAGCTGGAGGGGTTAGTCTTTTGCACCATGTAGAGCCCCAAGAGCGACGAGTCGTCCATTCAGGCAGGGAAAAACCTGGTTTCTTATGAAGGAGAGGAGGGGTGAACTCTCTCCCTCCTCTCCTTTCCTTGCGTATCTTTCTGGCTCTTTGGGATTTCGCGGGGGCGAAGTGCCGAAATCCCCAACTTGTTGGGGCGGCGGAACGACAACCCCGAACAAGACTTCGGCGAGCCCTTCGGCTACGCTCAGGACAGGCTCAGTCGAGCCGTTCGGGACTCCGGTACGTCATCCACGCAGATTCCCAGAGCCCTATCTTTCTTTGGGAGGGGGGTATGGGCCGATATATTATCCGCCGTCTCCTGCAAGCCATCCCGCTGCTTGTGATCATCAGCGTTGTTTTGTTCGTACTCATGAACGCCATGGGAGATCCGCTGGCCTCGTTTGGCGGCCGCCGGCGCGTCCGCTCGTCAGACCGCGAACGGTTGGCCCGCCAATTGGGCCTGGACAAACCGATCGTGGTCCAATACGCCGTTTGGTTGATCGGCAACGACTGGATGGATATTGACCTGGACGGCGACGGTGTGCCCGACGCAAAGGGCACCCGGCGGGGCATCCTGCGCGGGGATTGGGGCAAGTCCTTCATGGAAAAGCGGCCGGTGAGCGAGATCATCGCCGAACGATTGCCCAATACCCTGATACTGATGCTGACCACTGAGGTGGTCATCCTGGTCTTTTCGCTCTTCGTCGGCATCTATTCGGCCATCCGCCAGTACTCGCTCTTTGATAATATCTTCACTGGGCTATCGTTCATCGGATACTCCATGCCCATCTTCTGGCTGGCGTTGATCATGATGTTCATCTTCGCTGTCTACTTCAAGAAATGGGGGCTTCCCTATTTCCCCACCGTGGGTATGTACGACCTCGCTGTGGGGAAAACGATACCTCAGGTGGCGTGGCACATGGTCCTGCCCGTGACGACCATGTCCATCATGAGCATCGCTGGCTACAGCCGCTTCATCCGCGCCAACATGCTGGAAGTGATCAACCAGGACTACATCCGCACTGCCCGCTCCAAGGGGCTTTCCGAGAGGGCGATACTCCTGGGCCACGCCCTCAAGAACGCCGCCCTGCCCATAGTGACCATCGTGGGCATGGACCTGCCCATCCTGCTGGGAGGCGCGGTCGTCACCGAGTCCATTTTCGCCTGGCCGGGGATGGGGCGGCTCTTCTGGGACGCTGCTAAAGACACCGACATCCCCGTTCTCATGGGTGTGCTCACCCTCATCTCCGTCGCCGTAATTGTGTTCCAGATCATCACCGACATCACCTACACCTTTCTCGACCCGCGCATTCGCTATGATTGATTGGAGGTTGGAAGTTGAAGGTTGGAAGTTGGAGCTTCCCCTCCAGAGTTGGGGGGGACTGAGGGGAGGCATCGTTGGAGGACGAACCTATGGCTGTAGCTGAAGCGACAGTGGAGGCGCGGGGCGCCGTTTCTGAACGACCAACCTGGACTCCCAGCCAGATGGCCTGGCGGCGCTTCCGCCGCCACAAGATGGCCATGTTTGGCGCCTTGCTGCTGATCCTGATAGTATTGTACGTCACCGTGGGGGCGTTGGTGTATAGTGAGAAGTATGCCAACCGTAACGATCTGTCAATTACGCTCTCTGCCCCTTCGATGGAGCATCCCTTCGGCACCGACGGCACGGGTCGTGATATCCTGGCTCGCACCATCTATGGTGGTCAGATATCCATCATCATTGGCATCTTTGCCGTCGTAGTCTCTGTAGTCGTAGGCGTGCTGGTTGGCTCCATCGCCGGGTACTACGGAGGCCCTATTGATGCTATCCTCATGCGCTTCACCGAGGCCATGTTCAACATCCCCCAATTGTTCCTGCTCATCCTGTTGTCCAAGCTCCTCGGTAGCAAGGTGCCGACCTTCAGACTGCTGGGCCGGTCGTTCAGTGGCAGCGTGGTCGTCATCATCGTGGTCATTGGCTTCACGAGCTGGATGTACCTGGCCCGCATCGTGCGCGCCAGCTATCTCACGCTCAAGGAACAGGAATTCGTCACCGCGGCCCGCTGCATCGGCACGCGGAATGCTTCCATAATCTTTCGCCACATCTTACCCAACAGCATGGCCTCCGTCATCGTCTCGGCCACGCTGGGGGTGGCCGCTGCCATCCTGAACGAGGCCTACGTCAGCTTCCTCGGGGTAGGCGTTCAGGCCCCCACCGCCACCTGGGGCAACATGCTGGACCAGGCCTACCATCATCTCGAATCAGAGCCGTGGATGTGGATCTTTCCCGGCCTTTTCATCCTGCTCACCGTCCTCAGCATCAACTTCCTGGGCGACGGGCTGCGGGACGCCCTCGATCCCAGAACGCAGATGTGATGTGGTTCGTTGGGCGAGGGTCTCCTGTTGGGCGAAGGTCTCTTGTTGGGCGAAGGTCTTCGTTGGGCGAAGGCTTTCTGTTGGGCGAAGGTCTCTGACCGAGTCCGGGCCGAGGTGCTCCCTGAAAACAGACCCTAAGGGTTTTTGAAAACCCTTAGGGTCTTGTGCAAATTTAAGTTCAAGAGAGGAGTTTCATAAACGATGCAGTATCGTAAGTTTGGTAAGCTGGACTGGGAAGTTTCCGCACTGGGATTTGGGTGTATGCGATTTCCCGTCAAGAACAAGGAGCACTCCAACATTGACGAGTCAGAAGCGACCAGGATGCTTCATTACGCCATTGACCACGGCGTGAGCTACATAGATACAGCCTATCCGTACCACGAAGGGAATAGTGAGCTGTTCGTCGGCCGAGCGCTTAAAGGGGGGTATCGGGAAAAGGTCAAGTTGGCGACGAAGATGCCTTGTTGGAAGGTCGAAGCGCCAGGGGACTTCGACAAATACCTCAACGAGCAGCTCGAAAAGCTACAGACCGATCACATTGACTTCTATCTCCTGCACTCGTTGAACGAGAAGGGCTGGCACAAGGTACGCGGTCTGGGTGTACTAAAGTGGGCCGAAGGAGCTATCGCCGATGGGCGCATCGGGCATATCGGCTTCTCGTTCCACGACAAGTATCCGGTCTTCGAAGAGATCGTAGACGCCTATGATTGGACTTTCTGCCAGATCCAGTACAACTACATGGACATAGAAAACCAAGCTGGCGCCAAAGGGCTGCGATACGCGGCATCCAAGGGACTGGCCGTGGTGATCATGGAGCCTATTCTGGGCGGTAGACTCGTGAACCCGCCCCAGCCGATTCAAGATCTCTGGAACACCTCGGCCAGGAAACGTACGCCG
>CAZGKH010000190.1:0-7595 GCA_964525665.1 uncultured Anaerolineae bacterium
CTTCGGCAAAAAGCGCCTCGCAATGACACAGCCGGGGTTTGTTTCTTAGTAGCGTTTTTTGCGAAGCAATCCCCACGTTTGTCCAGGAAGGAGATTGCTTCGTCGCAAAAAACGCTCCTCACAATGACACGATTGGGGAACTTATTTATTTACAGGCCCTAACAGAAAGGAGGGTGCTATGGACGGTGTAATGTGACGCTCATCGGGTAAATCTTATGAACACAAAAACGAAAGGAGAAAAAGAAAATGAAGAAGAGTATCTGGACTTTCGTCGTTGTCTTACTGTTGATTGCTTTGGCGACAAGTGCGTGCGCGCCGGCCCCCACTCCCACCCCCACGCCCAAACCCAGGCCGACACCCACTCCCCAACCCGTTCCCGAGGGTCCCATCAAAGTGGGGATGATGACGGTGATGACTGGGCCGGCTGCCTCGGTGGGCATGGAGCAGCGCAACTGGGCCAAGCTGGCTGTGGACCAGTTCAACGAAGCTGGCGGCGTCCAGGGGATCAAAGTCGAGATGGTGGAAGGCGACACCGAGTTTGACCCGGCCAAGGCCATGCTGGTGGCGGAGCAGATGGCCGCTGATCCCACCATCTACGGCATCGTTGGCCCGGAGAGCAGCCAGAACTGCGCGGCCACTGCTGAGATCTTCGAGAAGGCCAGCCTGGCCTACATCAGCCCCTCGTGCACCGGGTCTGATCTCTCGGAGCAAGGCTACAAGACCTTCTTCCGCGTGGTGCCCAGGGACGACGTGCAGGCTCCCGCTGATGCCATCTTCATGGTCAAGGACCTGGGAGCCAAGTCGGTGTACATCATTGACGACCAGTCGGTGTACAGCGTTGGGCTGGCGGAGGAAGCTGAGAAGAAGCTAAAGGGGCTAGGTGTCACCGAGATCAAACGCGAGTCCATCAGTCAGAAGGACAGCGATTTCTCGGCCCTGTTGACGTTGGTGAAAGCAGAATCGCCGGATGTGGTGTTCATCCCCATCCAGTTAGCGTCACAGGGCGCACAGATCGCCAAGCAGATGCAGGAGCTGGGGGTGAAAGCCCATCTGGTGGGCAGCGATGGGCAGTTCTCGCCGTCCGACTTCATCGCCGGGGCAGAAGGAGCCACGGAAGGGGCCTACGTTTCCCAGTTCGCGCCCGACGTGCACTACATCCCCGAGGCCGAGTCAGCATGGAAGGCGTATGAGACCCAGTACGGGGAGTTTGGAGCCTACGGCCCGCCAACGTACGAGTCCATGGCTATTTTACTGGACGCTATCAAACAGGCTTTTGAGGAAGATGGCCAGATCACCCGAGAGAATGTGCTGCGCGAGGCGAAGGCCACCAGGGATCGTCTCGGCATCCTGGGCTTCAAGGTCACCTTCAACGAAAAGGGTGACGCCACCGGAGCTGCTTTCTACATCTTCAAAGTAGTCGGGGATCATTTTGAACTGGTCAAGAAGGTGGAGATGGAATGAGAACTTTGGTCCTGTCAGGCGGGGGCCTTGCTCCCGCCTGACAAATCTCGGATCAACGATGGAAAACGGCCTATGGACATGCTCCTCAAGCAACTGCCGCAGCAACTGGTTAACGGACTCACTCTGGGTAGTGTCTACGCTCTCATTGCCCTGGGCTATTCCATGGTCTACGGCATCCTGCAACTGCTGAACTTTGCCCACGGCGAGGTCTACATGATCGGCGCCTTCATCGGTTGGGGAGTTTTCGCCCTTTTGGTGCCTGGGAACACCCTGCTGCTTCCTGCTCCTGTTATCATCCTTGTCATGCTGATCGCAGCCATGCTGGGTTGTGGGTTTCTGGGCGTCGTCATCGAATGGTTCGCCTATCGGCCCTTACGTGAGGCCCCCCGCATCGCTCCGCTCATCAGCGCCCTGGGCGTGTCCTTTTTCTTGCAGAACGCCGTGCTGCTCACCATGAGCGCCCGCTACAGGGCATACCGTACCGGGTTGCTCATCCCCCGCACCTGGGGGATATCCATCTTCGGGGCCACCATCTCCTTTACCCGCATCATGGTCATCGTTGTGGCGGTGCTTCTCATGTTGGCCTTGCACTACCTGGTGCAGAAGACCCGGCTGGGTAAAGCCATGCGGGCCACAGCTCAGGACCGAGAGGCAGCAGCCATGATGGGCATTGACGTGGACCGCGTCATCATGGTCACGTTCTTTATCGGCTCGGCTCTGGGTGGGACGGCTGGGGTGTTGGTGGGGTTGTTGTTCACCCAGGTTTATCATTTCATGGGCTTCACTGCCGGTCTCAAAGGTTTCACCGCCGCAGTCTGCGGCGGCATCGGCAATATCCCCGGGGCTATGCTGGGCGGGCTTCTTCTGGGCATCATCGAGAGCATCAGTGTCGGCTTCATCTCACCCAGGTATAAAGATCTCATCGCTTTCTGTGTTTTGATCCTGATCCTTCTTTTCCGACCCAGAGGTCTGTTGGGAGTTAAGGTGCAGGAGAAGGTGTGAGCCCTTACCTCGGGAATAATGGTGGAGAAAATGTCAATCAACCCAGAAAGGGAACAGTTCGGCGAGGATGAATGGGTAGCGCGGGAAGAGGCGCGTCTGAGGGAAGCAGAGGTCGCCGGTGGGCTATCCTTCCAGCTAAGGCGAGCCTGGAAGCGTGTGGACGATCGCCTGAAGTTGTTGGCTGCGCTGGCTGTAGCCAGCACTCTGCCCCTGTTCGTGCACAATCCCTATCTCATGCGCGTGGCTGGCCTGACGGGCCTGTACATCATGCTGTCCCTGGGACTGAACGTGGTGGCCGGGTTCGCCGGGATTTTGGACTTGGGCTATGTGGCCTTCTACGGCCTGGGTGCTTACGCTTACGCTCTCCTGGCCTCACCCCAGTTCCACCAGCACTGGCCTTTCTGGCTGGTTTTGCCCCTGGTCATCCTGATCACCGCCCTCCTGGGTTTCTTATTGGGTTCTCCGTCCATGCGTCTACGGGGCGACTACCTGGCTATCGTCACCCTGGGCTTCGGGCAAATCGCCAGCCTGCTCTTCCTCAATCTGGATAGGGTCCGCCTACCCTTCCTGCGCCTGGAGAAGCCGTTGAACATCACCGGCGGACCAAACGGCATCATCAACGTTGACGACATCCGCATCCTTGGCTACACCGTGGAGACGGTCACCGGGTATTATTATCTGATCCTGCTCTTCGTCGCCCTGGTCTTTCTGGTCGTCTTTCATCTCGACCGCTCGCGCATCGGGCGGGCCTGGCGGGCCATTCGAGAGGATGAACTGGCGGCCCAGACCATGGGCGTGGACGCCCGTCGGCTGAAGTTGCTGGCCTTCTCGGTGGGAGCGGCCATCGCTGGGACGGCCGGCCTGCTCTTCGCCGCCTGGCAGGGGGCGGTGTTTCCCTCCAACTTCGACGTGATGATCCTCATCATCCTGTACGCGATGGTCGTACTGGGCGGCGTGGGCAGCATCTGGGGGGCGATCAGCGGGGCGCTGATCCTCTCCGTCCTGCCCGAACTGCTGCGCAGCCCTGAAGTGGCCCGGCTCATCTTTTACGGCGCCCTCATCCTGGCCGTAATGGGCCTCTCACGGCGAGCGAAAATGCGAGGTCTGGCCCTGCTGGGAGGTGTGGGGGTTCTGGGCGTCTCCCTCAAGATCACGCTGACCGCCCTGCGGCCCGAATGGTTCCTGCAGCCGGAGCTGAAAGTGAGCGTGGCCCAATCCACATTCGCGCCATTGATGAGGGCTCTCAACCGGTGGATGTTGTTCCCCCGGCAGAGCCGATCCATCGGCAACGCGGCTTTTGTGCTGGCTCTGTTCCTGCTGTTGGGGGTTCTTCGTCTCAAGGGTAGGGCTCGATACGTATTGCTGCTGCCCGCGCTGTATACCCTGACCTTCGTTTGGGAAACGCGTCTGGTCGAGGAGCCCAGCGTCACCCGCATGTTGATCTTCGGCGCTCTTTTGGTACTTATGATGAACTACCGCCCCCAGGGATTGTTTGGACAGAGATGGGTACAGAAGCTTTGATGCAAACGGAGGCCATATCATGCCGTTGCTGGAGATGCGAGGCCTGACCAAACACTTCGGCGGCCTGATGGCCGTGAATAATCTAGATCTGTGTATTGAGGAGGGCGAGATCGTCAGTCTCATTGGGCCGAATGGAGCCGGGAAAACCACGGTCTTCAATCTCATCACCGGCCTCTATCCCCCCGATGGCGGCGCCGTCGTTTTTAAGGGGCGAAGCCTGGTGGGCCTGCCACCGTATAAGATCACCGCCCTGGGCATCGCCCGCACCTTTCAGACCTTGCGCATCTTCACCAACATGACCGTCTTGGAGAACGTGATGGTGGCCCAACACTCACGGGGCCGGGTCGGGCTGATGGAAAGCATTCTGCGCCTGCCCAGTTTCCGCCACGAGGAGGCCCGCATCCGCTGCAAGGCAGTTGAGGCTCTGTCTTTCTTCGGCACACGATTGATGGGCTTCCGCCTGGACCAGTTGGCCTACAGCCTCTCCTACGCCAACCGCCGCCGCCTGGAGATCGCCCGGGCCATGGCTGCCGAGCCGAGGTTGCTTTTGCTGGACGAGCCCACAGCCGGTATGAACCCCCACGAGACGCTGGAGATGATGCGAATGATCGGCCAACTGCGAGACGAAAAAGCCTACACCATCCTCTTCATCGCGCACGATATGCAGGTGGTGCAAGGGGTCTCGGACCAGGTGGTGGCCCTGGACCACGGCTGCAAGGTCGCCGAGGGTTCGTATGAAGAGGTGGTCCACAACGAGCGGGTTATCGAAGCTTATTTGGGTCGGAGGAGGAGCGGTGAAGGACAAGCCTCTGCTGAAGCTGAGCCACGTTGACACCTACTATGGCCCCATCCAGATTCTGCAGGACATCAACGTTGATATCCACCAGGGAGAGATCGCCTGCCTGTTGGGAGGCAACGCTTCCGGCAAGTCCACTACCCTCAAGACTATCCTGGGACTGGTGAAGCCGGCGCGAGGCGCCATCGAGTTCCGAGGTGAACGCATTGATAGCCTGTCTACCAGCCACATTGTCGCCCGGGGCATCTCCATTGTCCCCGAGAACCGGCGCATCTTCCCCGGGATGACGGTGCTGGAGAACCTGGAGATGGGGGCCTATCTGCGCCGTGACCGGGCTGGGATCAAAGAGGATCTGGATCGGGTGTTCAGCCTCTTCCCCCATCTAAGGGAGCGGTTATCGCAACCAGGAGGGACCCTCTCCGGTGGGGAGCAGCAGATGTTGGCCATGGGGCGGGCTTTGATGAGCCAGCCCAGTGTCCTGCTCATGGACGAGCCCTCCATGGGGCTGGCCCCACTGTTGGTAGAACGTATCTTCGAGCTGATTCAGCAGATCAATCGCCAGGGTACGACCATCTTCATGGTGGAGCAAAACGCCAACATGGCCCTATCCATCGCCGACCGGGGTTATGTGCTCCAGACGGGCCGCATCGTCCTGGCGGACACGGCTCAGAACTTGTTGCAAAACGAGATGATGCGGAAGGCGTATCTGGGAACATAAAGGATGAGGGAGCAGGAGGGATTGTGAAACGGATTCGGGTCAACAAGGACGTTTGCAGCGGCTGCCGAGCCTGTGAGGTGGCCTGCGTAGCCCGGCATGACGGACGTTTCGGCACCGCCACGGCCCGCATCCGGGTGACCAAGATCGAGCACCTAGGGGTGGATCATCCCCACGTCTGCCGCCTGTGCCGGCCAGCGCCGTGTGTGGCTGCCTGTCCTACTGGGGCCTTGTACCAGGACGAGACCACGAGGGCTATTCTCCTGCGCCCCGATGATTGCACCGGTTGCCCGTCCTGTGTGGATGCCTGCCCCTTCGGCATGGCAGCCCTGCATCGGGAGACCGGCCTGGCCCTCATCTGCGACCTGTGTGGCAGCGACCCTGCCTGCGTAAAACGCTGCGCCACCGGCGCGATTGTGTACAGCGATGCGGGCGCAGGGGCGAGAGCAAAGCGGAGATTGCGCCGTTTCCACTTCCAAGTTCGGCAAAAACCGCCTCGCAATGACGTATGACTGGAGGAGAAGCAATGCACGGCTACGGCGGCAGCATCTTGCGGATCAACCTGAGCGACGGCACCATCCGCCGTCACCCCACCGAGGAGCAACTGGCCCGGGCCTTCCTGGGCGGGCGGGGGCTCAATGTGAAACGACTGTGGGACGAACTGCCAGCCCACACCGACGGGCTCTCGCCGGATAACATGCTGGTCTTCGGCGTTGGGCCTCTGGTGGGAACGCTCTTCCCCGGTGGAGCACGGTTCAACGTCAGCGCTATGTCGCCCCAAACCGGGATCCTGGGCGATTCCAACGCCGGCGGTTTCTTCGGCCCGGAGCTCAAGTTCGCTGGCTACGACCAGTTGATCATCCAGGGCCGGGCGGATCATCCGGTCTACCTCTGGATCAAGGACGACGCGGTGGAGTTGCGGGATGCCCAGGGACTTTGGGGCCAGGATGTGTGGGACACCACCTCGACCATCCAGCAGGAGCTTGGCGACCCCGATGTCCAGGTGGCTGCCATCGGCCAGGGGGCGGAGAACGGGGTGCGTTTCGCCGGGGTATTCGTCAACCTCAACCGCCCGGCGGCCCGCACTGGCATGGGCACGGTCATGGCTTCCAAGAACCTCAAGGCGGTGGCTGTGCGCGGCACCGGCCTCATCCCTGTGGCCGACATGGCTCGCTTCAGCGAGATCATCGAACGGTTGGACGAGGCGATCTATAACCACCCTGAGTACGAGATTCGCCGCCGGCTGGGCACCACCAAGCTCATCAAAGCCCTCGATGGTATCGGCGGCCTGCCCACTCGCCATTTCCAGCGTGGTTCCTTCGAAGAGGCCGATGTGGTGAGCGGCGAGGCCATTGAGGAGCTGTACAAGATCAAGAGCAAAGCCTGCTTCGCCTGCACCATCCCCTGCAGCCGCTTCCTGGTGGTAGACGACCCTCGCTTCCCCGGCCTGCGGTTGGAGGGGCCGGAATACGAGCCCCTGGCTGGCTTCACTGTCCGGGTAGGCAACGGCGATCTGGCTCTGGCCCTGAAATGCGTTGACCTGGCCAACCGCTACGGCATAGACGCCATCGCCCTCAGCGAGGTCATCTCCTGGGCCATGGAATGCTACGAGCGCGGCCTTCTTTCGCGCCAGGAGGCCGATGGACTCGACCTCACCTGGGGCAACGGCGAGACCATCCTGGCCCTGATCCACCAGGTGGCCCATCGAGAGGGTTTCGGCGATATGCTGGCTGACGGGGTCAAGCGGGCGGCCGAGCGTCTGGGGCGGGGCTCAGAGGAAATCGCCATGCACGGCAAGGGGCTGGAGGTGTTCCAGGCGGACGTGCGGAGCATTAAAGCCTACGGTCTGGGCAACGCCGTGGCCAGCCGTGGGGCCGATCACCTGCGCTCGGAACCCTGGTTCGAGTTCTCCAACGATCCAGAGGAGGGCATCCGTCGCTACGGCATCCCCGAGACGGCCTTCCGCCTGGAGTACAAAGGCAAGGGCCTGGTGGTCAAGCATTTCGAAGAGATGGCGGCTATCGCCGATGCCGCCGGGGTGTGCAAGAACACCTACAACAACATGGAGGTGCTGGATTGGGAGGGAACGGCGGAGTTGCT
>CAZGKH010000191.1:0-3041 GCA_964525665.1 uncultured Anaerolineae bacterium
TTCACGTTAGCTCCGCCCCACAAGTGGGGCAGACGTTCCAGTCGGGCTGCACGCCGCGCCCGCAGGTCGGGCAGCGCCGGGCCGACAACGCCGTCGCAGGTCGCGCTGTTGGCCGGTTCCCTTCGGCCGGGGGCCGGCTCCGCGAGGCGAACCTGCCGCCCACCACCAGCGCGATGATCAGCAGCGGCACGCCGACGATCAGCAGCAATACGAACAGCATGACCAGCGCGCCGCCTCCCATCATCCCTTCGGCTCCGCTCAGGGCAGGCATCGGTCCCATCATGGAGACACCTCCTCGTTCATCACAGCGGCCAGTTCCTCCCGTGTCCCTACGGCTTCCAACTCGGCGGCTTTCGCTTCCAGTTGGGCCCGCAGGTCATCCAGCCGCGCCAGGTCGTCGCGCAGGGCTCGGGCCTGCTCGGCCAGCCGTTCGTGGCTCGCCTCCAGCTCCGCCTTCTCCATCAGCAGACGGCGAGCCGCCTCCTCGTCGGTTGCTACGAGTTCGCGAGCAGCCTGTTCCTTGCCGGTCGCTCGCTCCACCAGCCCGGCCATGCGCGTCTCCAGGTTGGCCAAGGTTTGGGAGGAGGCCTCCCGCGCCTCGTCGAGTTGTGCCAGGCGGACTTGCACCTGGCGTAGCGCGGCCGCCGTCTCACTGCCCTCTGGCCGGGGTATCCGTCGCCGAGCCCGGACGCGATGTACGGCCAGGTCGGCCGGCCGCAGCGCCCCCCGCTCGGCCAGGGACTTGAAGGCAGCGAAGACCTCGTCGCTCAACTCGCCCTGGCCGTACATATCGTAAAGTTGCCTGGTCAGATCCGGGATGGGACGGGGGGAGGCCGGGGCGCCAGGGGCGTAGCCTCGGCGCGCCCGGTTATCCTCCAGGAGCCGGTCGGCCAGGTAGAACAGATTACCCAGGCCGGGTCCACAACCTAGCATCGGTCACGCCTCCCCCACGGCCAGCGCTTCGGCTGAAGGCTTCGGCGGCTCGACTGAGCCTGTCCTGAGCACTTCGACTGCGCTCAGTGTAAACTCAGGCGAAGGGCTCGCCGAAGTCTGAGATTCACCCGAATCCCTCAGCGAAGAAGCCTCGGCCTTGAGCTGCGCCAACTCCTGCTCCACGGCTGTCTGGCGGCTGATGCGGGCCAGCTCGCGGTCAATGTCGTCGCCGGGCTCCAGCGCATCTCCCAGGACACCCACGGCCACCAGCTCGTCAATGGCCTCCACGCGGGCCTGCATGGCCTGGATACGCGTCTCGGCCCGCTCGATGGCGTGGCCCACATCGGCCAGGTCTTTGGAGATGCCGCTGACGGCCTCCTTGACCCGGAGTTGGGCACGGGAACTGTCGTACAGGGCCTTCAGTTCCTCCTTCTTGCCCTGGAAGAGTTCGATCTTGTGGCGCAGCGTCGCCTGGCTCGTCTTCAGGCTCTCCACCTGATCCTCGAGGGTGGCGATGTTGGCATTCAATCCATCGAGGCGCTCCCGGCCAGCCGCTTTGCGCTCCAGTGCCCGCTTGGCCAGGTCCTCGCGGTCCGCCGCCAGCGCGTCGCGGGCCTGCCCTTCGTATTTGGCGATGGCCTTCTCCAGTTGCATCCGCTGCGTCTCCAGCCTGCGCCGCGCGGCCGCCGTTTCCACCAGGCTGTCGCTGATCTGGCGCAGGCTGGCCTGGAGACGGGTCAGGCTGTAGTCCAGACTGGCCTTCGGGTCTTCCAGTTGGTTCAGGGCCTGATCGGCCGTGGCCCCGAATATCGCTTTCAATCGCGCTATGAAACTCATCTCGGTTCTCCTTAATTGGGTCAGAAACCAGGTTTCTTGGAGAAACCTGGTTTCTTGTTCGGTGTTCCGATTATGCTCCGGCCAGGTCAGCGCCGCAGTAAGCGCAGCGCGCCCAGTCGGTCTTGACCGCCCGGTGACATTCCGGGCAGGCCGTCAGTAGCTCCGTCCCACAGCGGGGACAGAGGACAAAGTCCTCCTGCGTTGGGTAGCCGCACTCAGGGCAGGGCGTGGTAGCGAGCGCCGGGGTCTCCGGCGAGTAAACCCGCTCCTCAACCTGGTGCGTCCCATGATGGTGTCCACCACAACACATATCTCTACTCCTCTTCGTTGAATTCACGCATGCCGATGAAGTCGCCGTGCCAGGTGTGGTACCAGACCTGCCCGCTGGTGCCGTTGACACTGAGCATGCCATAGATCTGGCCGTCCCGGAGCACATGGATGGTGTAGTAGCCATAGAAGGCGTCGGCCTCGTCGGCAACCGTCGTTCCGGGCAGGTAGCTGTCCAGGTACTGCTGGGCGTAGGCGAGAGCCTGCTGCGGCGTCACCGTCATGGGGCCGCTCGGCTGCCCCCACCAGCCACCCATCATGCCGCCCATCATACCGCCCATGTGGCCGTACTTTGTGTTCCACATCATGTTGGGGCCAGGCTCCGGATAGACAGCACCCGTGTAGCGATTGATGAGGAGCTCGAAGGCGTGGACGCCGGTGCTTTCTTCCTCCACCTCGGCGTAGAAGTTGTCTGTGAACTCCATGACCTCGCCCAGGATCAGATCAGGGTTGCCGTAGCCTGCCAGGTACTGCTCGACGGCTTCACCAGCCTGGTCAATGGTGATGGGCGTTCCAGTGCCGGGATAACCCCAGCCGCCCATGCCGGGGCAGTTCCCCGTGCCGGGCCCGCCGCCCATCATGCCGCCAGAGCCCCAGCCGCCCATCATCCCGGAGCCCATCATGCCCCCGGAGCCGTAACCGCCCCGCCCGAAGCCGCTCCCCGGTGCCCAGGAGTTCGGACCCTGGGCGTAGACGGCGCTTGCCAGGAAAGCCGCCAGGAGCACCACGAGTGTGCTCGCGCCTGCCAAAACTTTGATTCTTCTGCTCATGTTAACCTCCCTTAAGTTATGGTTTTGTTGGCCTCTGCCAACTCTTGACCATATTGTAGCAAGGGAGTGTGAAGAGATTATGAACGGCATATAGGGAATTTGTGAAGATGTTCGGCCCATACCCACAGTCTACATCCACCCAAACGGGATGGGGGTCCGATAAGCTCTCCAGAC
>CAZGKH010000191.1:3141-7579 GCA_964525665.1 uncultured Anaerolineae bacterium
TACCCACAGTCTACATCCACCCAAACGGGATGGGGGTCCGATAAGCTCTCCAGACTACCCTTTCCCTCCGTACTCCAGCCGGGTCTCAAAGGGAATGGCGTTGGCCATGCAGAAGACGCCGGGGCATCGCTGGGCAGCCAGCCGCTCGATCTCCTCGATCTGCTCCTGCGAGGCTTCGCTCTCCACAGAGAGGGTGATGCGCACCCCCTCGATGATGGGCCCTTCAGCCAGCCCGAAGACAGGCGCAAAGTTCACGTCGCTCTCCACCGCCACCGCCAGTCTCTTCACCTCCACTCCCATCATCACTTAACCACTATATTGGCCCCCACGGAGCCGCTCGACTCAGCATCAAATATCGCAAAAAGGACGCAGCACCTTGAACGCTTCGCCATACGCGGACCCGCCCTGCTGACCGTAGTCTGCGTTGCAGCGGCGTACGTCCTCTGCCAGGTGGGGCATCTGTTCTACCTGGCTGCGGTGGCAGGCGATAGCAGCCAGTTTGCGCTCCAAAGTGGCCGTGATGTCCATCCAGGTGTCTGGCTCTTCGGCGCCAAAGAGGTACACCTCTTCGACCCGGTGGGCAGTCAGTCCATCGGCGAGTTGTTCGGGATAATAATGAGGGTTACCAGCGGCCAACGCGGCGTCCAGTGTCGCCAGGCCAGCGACCCGGTGGTCAGGGTGCAGTTGATAACGCCGCCACGGGTCCCAACTGAGCAACCGGTCAGGGCGAAGACGCCGCATGAGCCGAACCAACGTCTCGGTCAACACCGTAGCCCGGCCCAGTTCGCCGTCCGGGTGGTCCAGGAAGATTACCTCGGCGATGCCCACCGCCTCGGCTGCGGCAAGCTGTTCCTTCCGCCGTTGAGCAGCCAATGCAGCCGGATTCACCTCCGGGTCATGACTGCCTTTGCCGCCATCGGTGCAGACCACCAGATGCGCGATCCACCCCTCGGCGATCCATTGAGCGAGGGCTCCACCAGCGGTGAATTCGACGTCGTCGGGGTGAGCGCCGACCGCCAGGATGGTTCTTTCCTTACGTGGAGGGGCCATCATGGGGTTACCTCTTCCGCACTGATTATGCGGGCCACCCGCGATAGAGGATGGCCTTTGGCCCGGATTTCCAGGGTGTTGAACCAGCCGAAGGGGGTGCGGGTCACCGCCGACCCCCTGGCTCGTAGCCCCTCTTCCACCATTTGTAGCACCCGCACAGCCGTAGCCGGCCGGCTCAGTTGGCCAAACAGGTGGGCAAAAGGGTGCAGGACAATGGTCTGCACCTTGAGGCTGGCGGCGTGAGCCGTGATCTCAGCCACGGCCTTCTCGGCCACCGTCTCCGGCGCGGCCTCGTCCCCCTTCTCCACGCTGGCCAGTACCAACAGGGCGTTCTCGGCCACGGTTTCCGGGTCGTCGTACTCCTCCACCAGGGGCGAACGCCCTCGTTCGGTGATGCGGCATTTGAAGTAGTCCACGTGCCAGGCCAGGAAACGCATGAGTCACCTCCTGTTCAAAAAGTACCCCACACCGAGTCACATCGCTCCATCAACAGGTCAACCAGTTCCTTGTAGCCGACGAGCCGCGCCCCGGCCGACCCGGTGGCCGGGGCGAAGCTGCGCGGGGTCAGGTCCCCATCCGGCACGCAGACCTCGCCCGGCGCGGCCAGCGTTGGGGTGGGTCGGAGCAGCGAAGTCAGCATGTCGTAGATCTTGCCCGGGGTCATGCCTCTTATATGAACAGGGTTATCTCCGATCCGAGGGTCTTGTTGATGTAAGAGGCTACTCCCAGAATATCCTCGACTTCATCAATAAGGTCTTCCTTTTTCAAGCCGAAGATGTCCATAGGGTTGTCGCAGACGAAGAAGTTCACACCCAGTTCTCTGGCATCAGCCATCATCTCAGGGATGGATTGGATGTTCTTGATGTCCATCTGTCGTCTCATCAGCCAGCCGCCCAGGCCGAGGAAATTGAATTTGGAAAGCCCCAGGCGAGACGCTCCCCCACGGGTCAGGAAGTTCATCAGCTTACTGACGATATTGTCCCCTCGCAGCAGGGAACCTTTTCTCTTGAGGATATTCACCCCGAAGCAAGTGAAGAACATTGTCACTTCCAAGCCCGAGGCGGCTGCTCCATTGGCGATGTTGAAGGCCGCGCAGGCCTTGTCCAGGTCATCGCTGAAGACGACGATAGACACCTTCCTGGCCAACCTCCCACTCCCTTCCTTGCCTAAACGGTTTTCCTGACGTAGAACCTGAAAGAGCCACCCATATCTTCCCGACCGACGAACTCGTTTCCCGTCGTGTCACACCAGTTGGGGACATCAGCCTTGGCCACCGGATCATCGGCGTGAAGTTCCAATACCTGGCCCGGCTGCATCTTCCTCATTCGTTTGGCCATCTCCACGATGGGTCGGGGGCATTTCATGCCCTTGCAATCCAGCACCACATCGGCTTGCATATCCAATCTCCCCAGTCAATAAAATCATTAGAAGGTCAAAGAAGCCCGGTGACTGGCGAGCTCTTTAACCAACTGACGGCTCTCGATGATCTGGATGCCCTCGACCAGGTCCTCCTCGCGGAGTCCTCTTTTCTCAAGGGATGACCTCAGTGCCAGAATACGCCCCTCCAATTCCAGGAAATCCTCGATATAGTGGATATTGTTGGGCAGCCCCAGGCTCCGAGGATTTTGCCCTTTGACCCCGAAGTATGCCCCGTCGTCCAAAAGGAGCATGGTGGCCGGCACCAGCATGGCCAACAGAGCATTGCCCATCTGGATGGCGCTGAAACCGTCATCGTAGCGACCATAGGTGCCGCGGGTCAAGAAGATCAGTACCGCGTGCCTCCGGTCCCTAGCGACCGACGCCGCCCTCTTTTTCAAGGCTTCGGTATCAATGACGCACGTCCCATCGGCGCAGAGTTCATCTAGCTTTTCGTGTTCTTCCATAAAAACCCCTCCTTCTTCTCACTCGGTGAAAGTTATCACCTTGTCCGATTCCTTCAGCCAGCGGGTAAAGTCGAACAGGCCCACCAGAGGTATGCCCTCGATCACGTCTGTGGCATCCCTGGCCTCAGCGCATCTGGCGCACGATTTGACATTAACCCCCTTCTCCATGGCCTCCCGCAGCAGCCGTCCCACGTTCTCGTAAGGCTTCTCCTCTTTGACGTGAGGCACCCAAACCGCATCCACGTAGAGATAGAGGTTCACATCATGACCCTTCTCCTTGGCCTTCATGGCCATCTTGACGGCCAGGTCAGCATACTCGGAGCTATATGGTCCCCGATTCAATAGTATGGTCAATGTCTTAGCCATCTTTCACCTCAGAATACTATGACTCTGTCCCATTCGCCCATGACCAGATCCACCAGCCTGTCGAAAGGATCCTCAACTATCTCCACCTCAACCGACAGCCCCGTGGGATTCAGTCCGCCGGCTTTCAGGTGCTCGCTACTGATGTACACCTTCCCCCCCGCTCCCGTGAATTTCGTCAGCCTTTGACCGATGAGGCCGCCTAACCCTTCTTTGGCGACCCATACGCCATCGCTCAGGAGGAAAAGATCCACCCCATCGCCAAGAGCCAGGGATTCCAGGCCCATCTGCAGAGCGTTCTCCGCATCCTCATCGCCGTAGGGGGCTTTGGTGAGGATGATCCCCAGCTTTGTGGGCCGCGCCCTGCCGATGAGCTCCTGGATATCCTCCTTGTTGGGAACCCCCTCAACGATGAACTTTCTGTTGATCACCAGAGCCGGCGCAACCTCGACCCCACGCTCGTCAGCCTCTTTTGAATATAGGGCCAGGAATCTGACCTCCAGATCCTCAGTCAGTTTCTCAGCCAGAACATCAACGACGTTCTTCGATAGCGTCAGTCAGGGCTTCCCCGGCGGGGTGTTCCTGACCACTTCAAGCATGACTTTCATAAGTGGGTACCTCCTTCCTTAGGATTGACTCTCAACCGGATCTGTCCTGCAGAGACTCAGCCAGCTCGGCGCTTTGTACCAGTTGGTCAAGCAGCACATCGCGCATCAGGTCACAGGCTTGGATGATTTTGGGTTCGGCTACCTGGTAGTAGATGTTGACCCCCTTCCGCCGGGTCATCACTATCCCCTTGTCTCGCAGGACGGCCAGGTGCTGCGAGACGTTGGGCAGGCTGACCCCCATCCGCTCGGCCAATTCGCCCACCGGCAACTCCCCCTTGCGCAGCAGGCTGAGGATCTCCAGCCGCTTGGGGTGGGCAAGGGTGCGGCAGATGCCGGCGTGGAGCTCGAAAACCCGTTTGTTGTGCTCTTCCGTTGGAGCCATGTGCCCCCACCTCTCAATTTTCGCATTATTTCTTAATTAAGAAACAATGCAAGTATAGCACAACAACCTGCGCTTGTCAAGCAGGAGTTACAAGTGAGGTGTATTTCACTTTGGGGGCGAGGCTGAGGGCCGGCCTAGCCTGTCATTGCGAG
>CAZGKH010000192.1:0-7576 GCA_964525665.1 uncultured Anaerolineae bacterium
TCAAGCTGGTGTGCGAGGCCGGCAGCGGGCGGGTGCTGGGCATTCACCTGATGGGGCCTCACGTCACCGACCTGATCGCGGAAGGCGCGCTGGCGGTGCAAGTGGGCGCCACCGCCGATGACCTGGCCTGGACCACCCACGCCCACCCGACGCTGCCCGAGTCCATGCTGGAAGCCGCCCTCGGCTTCCGCAGTGCGACGATACATTTTCACACTCGTTAAGATTAAGATAAAGGAGACCATCATGTCCGAGTTTCTTGAAACGACAGTAGACAAGTTCATATTCAGAGTCGCCACTGACCGCTACTACAGTGGTGAAGGAGTGTGGGCACAGGCCGAAGTCTCCCCTCTCCCTCTGGGAGAGGGGCCGGGGGTGAGGGTCCGGATCGGCCTCTCGGATTACCTGCAGCAACGCAGCGGCGACGTGGCCTTCGTCGAGGTCAAGCCAGAGGGCGCCGCGCTGGCTTTCGACGACGAGGTGGTGGTGATCGAGACCATCAAGGCCGACGTCAGCCTGGCGTCGCCCGTGGCCGGCAAGGTGGTTGAAATCAACCCGGCCATGGAGACTGCTCCCGAAGTGATCAACCAAGACCCGTACGGCGAGGGCTGGCTGGCCGTGATCGAGGCCAATGATTGGGAGGCCGACCGCGCCCGCCTGCTCGACGCCCAGGCCTACTTTCTGCTGATGAAGCAGGAAGCCGAAGAGGAGGCCAAGAGGCTATGAGTGATGACACAGCGAAAGTAGTGATCATTCCGTGCAGTGGCCTGGGAAAAACCTACGGCACCGTAAGCCGCGAGGCAGCCTACGAAGTGACCGAGGACTTGCGCCCCGCCGACACGCAACTGGTGGCCCTCTCCCTCCTGGTGTTGGGGGACCAGGCAGCCCGCGAGGCGGTGACCAGTAGCCCGGCGGTGACCATTGACGGCTGCAAGCTGGCCTGCGCGACCAAAATGGTGGAGCAGAGCGGCGGGAAGGTGGCCCAGGAATTCACCGTGCTCAACGCCTATCGCCATCACCGCCAGTTCAAGCCGCAGGGCATCGCGGCGCTCAACGAGGGCGGGCAACAACTGGCCCGCACACTGGCGGAGGAAATCGCCGCTGCCGTAGATGGCCTCTCTCGCAATGGAGGAGAAGATGCCTGATTTGCCGAAGAAGAAAGTGGGAATCGTAGCTTGCTCCGGCGAAGAGCTGCCGGAAGGGACGGTGACGCGCCTGGCCGCGTTGAAGGTGTTGGAGCAACTGCGCCCCGCCGACACGGTGACCATCTGCCTGCCCCTCTTCCTGGCTGGCGGAGAGGGGGATCGCGCCTTTGCTCGCTTCTATCCGACCATCGCTGTAGATGGTTGCGACAAACGCTGCGCCGCCCAGGCCACGGAGATGTACTCCGGCAAACCGGCAGCCAGCATCGTGGTGAGCGATGTGGTGGCCGGGAATGTGCTGGGGCGGATCGAGGGTAGCCGCAGGTTGAACGACGCCGGGCAGCGAGCGGCCGACATGACAGCGAAGCAGATGGCCGGTCTGGTGGATGAACTGCTGGGCAGTCGGCCCGTCGAGGCGCAGGCGGAATCGGTCGCAGTATCTGAACCGGACGAAGAGCGAGGCGTGGCCACCTGCGCGTGCGGATCGGGCATCCCAATTCAGGAAGTTGCTGTGAACGGGCGCGTGGTGACGCTGATCGCCCTGCCGGCCATCTTCGACCAGTTTCACCAGTTGGGCAAGCGGCCCGGCGAGGAGACGGTGGGGGAGTTGCTGGAGATGGTGCGAATCTACAATCCCATCCCGCCTGAGGAAGAGGAAGCGTACAGAGAGGCTCTGTGGCGCGAGTATGCCACATTCTACCAAAAACAGGAGGTCTCAGCATGAGCCGCACAGCAACCTACCACACCACCGTCTCGTGGAAGGGGGAGCACTGGGGGCACATCGTCATGGGCAACGGGCCGGAGATGGACTTCTCCGCCCCGCCCGACGCCCAGGGTCACCCCGGCGTGCTCACCCCTGAGGACGCCTTCGTGGCGGCGGCCAACACCTGCATCATGATGATGTTCATCTGGGCGGCTGAGCGGTTCAAGCTCAATCTGCTGTCGTACACCTGTCGCGCCGAGGGCACCAAGCTGATCGAGCTGGATCGAACGGAGACTTTCACCCACGTCCGCTTGTGGCCGGTCATCCAGGTGGCGGCAGGTGAGCAAGACCCGGCCGTTGTCGAAGCGCGCGTGCGTCGCGCCTTGCAGAGCGCGCAGAAGTACAGTTTGGTCGCCAACTCGGTGAAGTCGGAGATCCTGGTCGAGCCGACCATCGAGGTGGAATAAATTCTACAGGAGGTGCAAATTGGCACTCAGCATCAAGGTTTTAGGTCCTGGTTGCATCAACTGCGAGCGAGTCCTTGAGACTGTAGTGAACGCTCTGGAGGAGCTGGAGGCGGAATGGGGAGACAACTCCCCCGAAGTTACGGTGCAGCATGAAGCCGATCGCGGAGAGTTTCTGAGGTACGGCCTGATGTTCACGCCGGGGTTGGTGATTAACGAGCAACTGGTGTGTGGTGGTCGCATTCCGTCGAAGGACGAGGTCAAGGCCTGGGTGAATTCAGCCTTAACCTAGCAGTGGTTCGCCAAATCGAGGGGGACGGCTTTCACACACCCGGCTGCCGGGAGGGGATTCACGATGCTGGTTGATAAGTATGACCTTGAGGTCTTTACGCCGCCGTGCGAGCCGGGGGCGGAACGGTTCAGCGCCATCGCCCGACTGGTGACCGACATCGGTGAGGCGCTGCCCTACCTTAACGCCACCCTGCGCGGTGCCGTCTACAACGCCAACGTGCCGGCTCTGAGGTGGACGAAGGCTGGACATTACATCGCCTTTCAGCCCTACCAGATCGCCGTCAGCAACGTCGAGGACCGCGAGGCGGCCATCAAGGAGGTGGAAGGGCTGGTGAAGCTGGTCAACCGCACCTGGGAGCGGCGGGACGAGATGGAGCCCGATTACGAGACGCACCGCCGGCCGACGCCCATGGAGGTCTACAAGCTGCTGCCGAGCACCAACTGCAAGCAATGCGGCCAGCCGACGTGCTTCACTTTTGCCCTGAAGCTGGTCGCGGCCCAAGCGGGGCTGGAAGACTGTCCGCCCCTGTTCGAGCCGCAGTACGCCGACCAGTTGGCCCAGCTCCAGGCCATTGTCATCGAAGCGCCGGCCATCGGGTGAGAACAACGCACGATCTTTCGAAAAACTGAGCAAAAGGAGAGAAACATGTTGACCCAACAAACGATTCTGGAGGCTTTGCAGCCGGTGATGGACCCGGAGATCGACATGAGCGTGGTGGACCTGGGCTTGATCCGGGAGGTTGCCATCGAAGGAGATGCCGTCGAAGTCAAGATGGTGCTGACCGTCCCGTTCTGCCCCCTGGCTGACTTCATCGTTGATCAGGTGCGCCAGGCAGTGGCCGCCGTGCCCGGAGTGCGAGAGGCGAAGGTGGCCCTGCTCAATGAGGCATGGGATCCCTCGTGGGTGAAGCGGTGAGTGGCCATGAGCAGACTGACTGATCTAGCGCTGGAGAGAGCGCAAGAGGTGCTGGCGCAAGAGTGCAGCCCCCTGGGGCTGATGGCCTCGCCAGAGGGTTACCCCCATGTCTGGGCGCGGGATAGCGTCATCACCAGCCTGGGGGCTATTCTAATCCCCGGCCACGAGGACTGCCTGCGCACCTCGCTGCAAACCCTGGCCGGGCAACAATCGGAGCTGGGGGCCATCCCCAATAATGTCAGCGTGGCCACGGGGCGGCTGGACCACACCAACGCCGGTTCGGTGGACTCCAACCTGTGGTACATCGTCGGCCACTACGTCAACCACCGGGTGACCGGCGATGCCGACTTCCTGGGTGCCCACTGGCCGTCGCTGGAGCGGGCGCTGCTCTGGCTGCGCTACCAGGACTCCAATGGCTGCGGCCTGCTGGAGGTGCACGAAGCCGCCGACTGGGCCGACCTGCTGGCCAACCGCTTCAACATCCTGTACGACAACGTGCTGTGGTACGCAGCCCTGCGGGCCATGGCGGCCATGGCCCGTGCGCTAGAGACCTCCGAGGTCTGGAGAAAGTACGACGATATGGCCTCGGACGTGTGTCACAAGCTGCGCATCGTGCTGTGGGTGGGGCCGGAGAACGCCGACGAATGGGGGCCCACCTGCCCCGGCCACACAGAGTGGAAGCACACCCTCAGCCAAGTTGACCCGGTGCTGGTCAAACGCCCCTTCTTCCTGCCCTACGTGGCCTTCCGCGACTATGGCGACTACTGCGACGTGTTCGGCAACTTGCTGGCGGTGCTGTTTGGGGTGGCGAACCCGGCCCAGGAGAAGCGCATCCTGGACTATCTTTACCAGGTGGGGATCGCCGAGCCCTACCCGGTGCGGGTGTTGCATCCGGTTATCTACCCAGGCAGCAAGGACTGGCGCGAGTATTACCGCAACAACAACTTGAACCTGCCCGACCAATACCATAACGGCGGCATCTGGCCCTTCGTAGGCGGCTTCTACGTAGCTATGCTGGTGAAGACGGGGCGACTGGAAGAGGCGCAACGCCAACTGGAGAAGCTGGCCGAGGTGAACCGGCTAGGGGTCAACGAGGCGTGGGAGTTCAACGAGTGGTGCCACGGGCGCACCGGCCGGCCGATGGGCTACCCCCATCAGGCCTGGTCGGCGGGGATGTACGTCTACGCTCATCGCTGCGTGGCCGAGGGGCGGGTGCCGGTGTTCGGGTATGAGTTGTGGAGGTGATATGACAAGACTGTCACCCATGTTTGGTGTGGAAGAAGCCCGGCGCGGGTGCGAGTCTTAATGTTGGATTGGCCGGAACGTGGCTGAGATCACCTGCTGTCGGTACGAGGACTTCGTGAAAGCCCTGGCCGACGAAACCCGTCAGACGATTCTGGAGTTGTTGAACGGTCGGGAGATGAGCGTGGGAGAGATAGTGGCCTGCTTCAGATTGACGCAGCCGACCATCTCTCATCATCTGGGTATCCTGCGCCGGACCGGGCTGGTGCTGGCCCGGCGGGAGGGCCAGCAGATGTAATACATGGCCCATCGCTGTTGCCTGGAGGTCTGCACCCGGCGACTGGTCGAGCAATTGACCGGAAGAGAGAGCGAGCCATACGAGAAATCATAACTGTGCGGTGGGGGATGCTGTGTGGCGGCGAGGACGCGGTGTTCACAGCCGATACGTACACCGTCCAGGGGAGTTGGCCCGACTTGACAATCGCCTCGTTTGGAGTATAATTCAACCGCCATTGAATCAATGCCTTGAAAGGGACAAGCGATGATGAAGAGCATAGGCCCAGACCCAACGGAGTTGGCCAGGTCATTGAAAGTGCTCAGCGATCCTACACGCTTGATGATTTTCGACGCCCTCATGCAGGGGGTGCAGTGCAATTGCGATCTGGGTGAGCGACTGGGCCTGCCCATGAACCTCATCTCCCATCACCTGAAGGTACTGCGCCAAGCCGGCCTGGTACAGGTCGAGCGGGACCCGTTGGATAGCCGCTGGCTATACTACTCGGTGGACATCGGGGCGTTGGAGGAGCTGCAAACCTGGCTGATGACCTTCCTGAATCCGGCGCGTATCCAGCCGCGCCTGTCCACCTGCGGGCCACGCATTATTTATGATCTGGAGAACGTTGTGCAGGCGAGCTGATTTTTTTGGCTCAATACTTCAATGGAGGTTGAATTACGATGGGAGAACCGATTCCGCTGCTCGAAAAGCAGCCGATGGAACAATTCCACGGCCCCCGCGTCGAGATCTTTGATCCGCCTCTCTGCTGCCCCACGGGGCTGTGCGGGCCGGCCATTGACCCTGTCCTGCTGGACGTGAACGAGATGGTGCTGAAGCTGAAGGGCCAGGGGGTTACGGTGGAGCGGTATCTGATGACTCAGCAGCCTCAGGCCTTCTTGAACAACGCCGAGGTCTATCGCCTGGTGCGTGAGCAGCAACTGGCCGCCCTGCCCATCACCGTCGTGAACGGCCAGGTCATCAAGGTTGGGGCTTACCCCAGCCTGGATGAGGTGCAGGCGGCGCTGGATGGCCAGCGATGAAGCCGGTGCTCTTTGTCTGTGTCCACAACAGCGGCCGCAGCCAGATGGCGGAGGCTTTCTTCAACCACCTGGCCGGAGAGTGGGCGCGGGCCATCTCGGCCGGCACCATGCCCGCCGAGCGGGTGCAGCCAGACGTGGTACAAGCCATGGCCGAGGTGGGCATTGACATCAGTCGGCAGCAGCCCAAACTGCTGATGCCAGAGATGATCGCCAGGGCAGCGCGGGTCATCACCATGGGCTGCGGGATGGAGGGAGTGTGCCCAGCCACTTTCGTGCCCACCGAGGACTGGGGGCTGGAGGATCCCAAAAGGCAGCCCATCGAGAAAGTGCGCGAGATTCGAGACGAGATCCGCCGGCGGGTAGAAGGCTTGATAGTGGAATTAAAAGGAGATCAACCAAAATGACAACTGCACGAGCAAAACTATCGGTTAAAGACAAGGAGAAACCGTTCATACTCATTGCGGCTATCGTGGTGGGCATCATCCTCAACCGCTTCGTCGGTGGCGTGGCGCAGGAACTCTACGGGCTGGTCAACATCGGCCTGTTCGTGGTCATCTACGCCATCATGCTTTTTGTGGAAGTCACGGAAGTGGGCCGGGCCTTCACCAAGGTAAAGCCCACGGCCCTGGCCCTGGCGACTAACTTTCTCTTCACACCCTTCTTCGCCTGGTTCCTGGGCTGGCTCTTCCTGCGCAACTACCCCGACCTGTGGGCCGGCGTGGTGCTCTACAAGCTGACCCCCTGCATCGGCTGGTATCTGATCTTCATTGACCTGGCCGAGGGAGACGTACCCTGGGGGGTGGCGCTTCTGCCCTGGAACCTGGTGCTCCAGATCCTGCTCTTGCCGGTGTACATGTGGCTCTTGGTAGGCAGGGTGGTGCCTGTGGATGCGCTGACCCTGCTCAAGAGCGTCGGGCTATTCCTCTTCCTGCCTTTTGTGGCTGGCTGGCTGAGCCGCCTGGCCCTGATCCGCTGGCGAGGGCGAGAATGGACCTACGGTCCCTTCAAACGGGCCATGGGCGACGTGAAGTTATGGGCGCTGGTGTTGGTCATCATCGGTATCTTTGCTTCGCACAGCGCCCTTGGCATCGGCGACCTGGGCCGCATTGCCCTGATCATCTTTGTCATCAGCCTGTTCTTTGTGGCCTTGTTCCTCATCGGACTGGTGGTGGGCAAGACCTTTCGTCTGGGCTATGAAGATACGACGACGCTTGTTTTCACTACCACCGCCCGTAACTCTGAGGCAGTGATCGGGGTGGCTGCGACCGCTTTCCCTGGCCACCCGCTGGTCATCTTTGCCATCGTGCTGGGGCCGGTGGTGGAACTGCCGGTGCTGCTGTTGCTGTCACGTCTCATGCTGATATTGAAAGCGAGGCTGTGGAAGCCCAGACTGGTAGCCCAGGTGTCCACAGACTGAGAAAGAGACAGGGAGGAAGCCAAAGCAATGTCAACTCAATTCATCTTCTTTTCCGGCAAGGGCGGGGTGGGCAAGACCAGCATGGCCTGC
>CAZGKH010000193.1:0-7574 GCA_964525665.1 uncultured Anaerolineae bacterium
CTGGACTAGGGTCCAGCGGGAGCAGGTGAGTAGTTACGCTGGTTGGTGTAAGGTTGTACGGGGTCATCCCCCTTGGACGCCGCGTAGAAGGCACAGCTCAGACAAGGATCTTGCTCAAGAATAGCCTGGTCCTCTCCGTCTTGGCCAGATCCAGATTTCTCGTAGCCGCCTTCATCTCCTCAGGCGTCATCTCCTCCACGATTCTGCCCTCGTCCATGAAAATGATCCGGTCGGCGGCCTCTTTGACGAACCCCATCTCGTGGGACACCACTACCATCGTCATCCCTTCGCGGGCCAGCTCTAGCATAACGTCCAGCACCTCTTTGATCATCTCCGGATCCAGCGCCGAGGTAGGCTCGTCGAACATCATGATCTTGGGCTGCATGGCCAGGGCGCGGGCGATGGCCACCCGCTGCTGTTGACCGCCGGAGAGCTGACCGGGGTAGGCCTGGGCCTTCTCGGGAATGCCCACCTTGGTCAATTGCTCCATAGCAATGGCTTCGGCTTCCTCTTTTGAACGCTTGCGCACCACCCGCTGGGCCAGAACGACGTTCCCCAGCGCGGTCAGGTGGGGAAAGAGATTGAACAATTGGAAGACCATGCCCACCTCGGCGCGCACCTCGTTGATGTCGGTCTTGGGATCGTTCACCGGAAAGCCGTCCACGATGATCGTGCCTGAGTCGGCATGCTCCAGGCGGTTGATGCAGCGCAAGAGGGTAGACTTGCCGGAGCCGCTGGGGCCGATGATGACTACCACCTCGGCTGGATGAACGTCCAGGCTGACACCACACACTGCGCGGACGTGGCCGAAGCTCTTGTGAACGTCTTTGATCTTAATAATCGGCTCATTATTCGTCAATTTTCATTCTCCTTTCCAGTACCCGGCTCAAGGAGGAGAGGATGAGGGTCATGAGCAAGTACAGCAGCGCCACAGTATTATAACCCTCGAAAGCGCGGAAGGTCCGCGAAATGTACAGACGGCCCATCTGCAACAGGTCGGGCAGTGCTATGACCGCAATCAACGAGGAGTCCTTGAGCAGAGCAGAAAGGTTGTTGACCAGGGGAGGCATGATAATTCGAAAGGCCTGAGGTAGAATGACGTAGCGCATGGCTTGAAAGTAGCCCATGCCCAAGGAACGGGCGGCCTCCATCTGGCCTCGGTGGATAGATTGGATCCCAGCACGGTAGACCTCGGTCAGGTAGGCACCATAGCCGAACCCCAGCGCTATGACGGCTCGTTGAAGCATGGGCGGATCGAACGCGCCGTTGGTGAAGTCACGGATCCAGGGGCCGATGACGAAACCCATGTACAGGATAATGACCAGCATCGGGAGGCCACGAATGACCTCCACGTAGAGAGTAGCAACACCGTACAGAATGGGGTTCTTGGACACGCGACCCAGGCCCCCGAGCAGGCCCAATATCAAGGCCAGAACAAAGGCCATCACGGTAGTCTGTAAGGTCAGCTTGACCCCGTCCATGACAAAGTTGAGAACTTTGAGATACGCCTCAGAAGTCAGCATCGAATAACCGACGAAGACACCGAGGACGATGATGATGATAGCCCACCAGGGCACACGTTCCCAGGAAAAAAGCGAAGCCCTACTTCTCTTTGACTCTTGAACTTCAGACATCTTGGAGCCTTCCCTTCTCGCATTTCTCATTGACGGTAACCATAACGACGGGCCGGGTGAACCGAGGCAGCTTCTAGCTCCTCAGGTGACAAGCCACTTGATGTTCTCCTTCGATCTCGATCAATCCAGGCTCTTCCACACTGCATACTTCCATGACGTAGGGGCAGCGGGGGTGGAAGCGGCAGCCCGATGGCGGATTGATAGGGTTGGGGATCTCACCCTCAGGGAGCGCCTTCTGCCGCAGGGCACGGGGGTCGGGCACGGGCACCGCCGAGAGCAAAGCCTCTGTGTAGGGATGCAGTGGATTGCCATAGATCTCCCGCAAGGGTCCCATCTCGACGATCTTGCCCAGATACATGATGGCGATGCGGTCGCAGATGTACTTGGCGGTGGCCAGGTCATGGGTGATGTACAGATACGTCAGCTCAAGTTCCTCTTTTAGCTTTATCATCAGTTCGAGCAAGAGGGCTCGGACAGAGACATCGGCCATGGCGATGGGCTCGTCGGCAATTACCAACGCGGGGTCCAGGATCAAGGCTCTGGCAATGACGGCTCTCTGTCGCTGACCACCGCTGAGTTGGTGGGGGTATTTCTCGTACAGAGTCGCGGCAGGGGTCAAGCCTACCCTATCCATCATTTCGATGACGATATCCCTCTTGGCCCTTCCCTTGGCCACGCCGTGAATCTCCAGGCTATGCCCTATGGCATCTCCGACTTTCATCCTGGGATTCAGCGAAGCTGTGGGGTCCTGAAATATCACCTGCATCCGCGAGCGACGCTCACGCATCTCCCTGGACGGCAGGGTGGCGATGTCAGTCCCCTCGAACATGATCTGGCCTTCGGTTGGTTCCACCAGGCGGACAATCAACCGCCCCGTCGTCGTCTTGCCGCTGCCGCTCTCGCCAGCCAGCCCGAAGACCTCGCCCCGCCGGATGTCGAAGCTGATGCCATCCACGGCGCGCACGTAGTCAAGCTTGCGGGCGAGGAGGGTTTCGACGAAGCCTGTTTGCACAGGGAACCACTTCTTGAGGTCATGTACCTCGACCAGGTTATCGTTCATTCTCTCTCACTTGTTTCAGTTACTTCCGAATTCTGAATTCCGAATCCGGAAACCCGCAATCAGTACAGCCAGCAGGCCGCCCGATGGCCATTCTCAATCTCTTTCATAGGTGGTTCAACGCTGGAGCATTTCTCCATGACATAAGGGCAGCGGGGATGGAAGCGGCAGCCGGTCGGCGGCTCGATGAGGTCCGGCGGCGAGCCGGGCATGGTCTCCAGCTCCTGCTGTTCCAGGCTGATGTTGGGGATGGACTTCAGCAGACCCTGGGTGTAGGGATGCAGGGGTCTATCGTACAGGGCAACGGCTTCAGCGACCTCCATCAGCTTGCCGGCGTACATCACAGCGATGCGGTCAGCCAGCTCTGCCACGATGCCCATGTTGTGAGTGATGAGGATCATGGTCAAGTTGAAATCTCTCTTCAGCTCCTTCATGAGCTCCAGTATTTGGGCCTCGACGATAACATCCAGCGAGGTGGTAGGCTCGTCGGCGATGATCAGGTCCGAGTTCAGGGCCAGGGCCAGGCCGATCATCACCCGCTGACGCATCCCCCCACTCAGTTGATGCGGATAGTCCGACAGGCGGTCGGCGATGATGCCCAGCCTGTCCACCAAATCGGCAGCCCGCTGACGAGCCTCCTTCGCGGATACACCCTTTTCGTGAGTGCGCACAGTCTCAATATAGTGGTCGTCAATACGCTGAATTGGGTTGAGGCAAGTCATAGGGTCCTGAAAGATCATGGCGATGCGCTTGCCCCGGATGCGGTTCATTTCCCGATCCGTCTTCTGGAGCAGGTCCTCACCATCGAAGAGGATTTGCCCACCTACAATCTTGCCAGGCGAACGGATCAGGCGCAGGATGGAGAAACCGAGGGTGGACTTGCCGCAGCCCGATTCTCCTACCAGCCCCAGGGTCTCGCCCCGTCTGACATCCAAATCAACGTGATCCACAGCCTGGACAATCCCGGCCCGAGCGTCGTAGTGCACTTCCAGGTCTTCGATTTTGAGCAGCACGTCATCGCTTTCCATATCGAATTCCCTATCCCTCAGTGAGGCGGGGGTTCAGGATTTCGCTCAGACCCTCGCCCAACAGGCTAAACCCGGCTGCGACCAGCGTGATCATGATACCAGGGAAAGTGACCATCCACCACCGGCCCGCCACCAAAAACTGCTGTCCCTTGCTCACGTCGTAACCCCAATCTGGGATGGTCGGAGGGAGGCCCAGTCCAATGAAGCTCAACCCTGCCTCGGTCAGAATCGCGTCAGCGACGTTGAGCGAGAATACCACAACCACAGAGGGGATGACGTTGGGGAAGACGTAAAGCGCCAGGATGCTCAGCGACGAGGCGCCCAGGCTGCGCGCAGCCTCGACGTACAGTTCTTCCTTTACAGATAATACCTGCCCTCGCACGACGCGGAAGAAAGTGGGGATGTAGACCACCGAGATAGCCACCGCGACGTTGAGCATACCCGGCCCCAGCATAGCGGCCAGGGCGATGGCCAGCAGCAAGCCGGGAAACGAGTATAAGCTGTCCATCACCAGCGACAGCACGCGGTCGAGAGAGCCGCCGATGTAGCCTGATAGAAGACCCACCGACACGCCTATCGAAGACGAGAGCAACGCGGAGAGAAAGGCAACAGTCAGCACGGTGCGCGCCCCCCAAATGAGGCGGCTGGTAACGTCGCGTCCCAGGTTATCGGTGCCGAGGCGGTAAACGTGGCCGATGTTCTCTTCCACCACCTCAAAGCCCGGATTGGCGACCACAATCTCGTCCAGTTTGTCCTGATCCACCAAGATCAGATCCACCTCTCCGCTTCGAAGGGCCTTGAACTGCTCGGATTGTAGCTGATATCGCTCCCTTTCCGCGCCAAGGGCCTTGGCGACGTTGACACCATTGGTGCCGCGCCATACGCCGACCGGTACACCCGAAGCCTTGAGCTCCGCCGACCTGACCCCCGGGTCCTGGCCGGCGCGCGCCAGCAGGGCCTGCAGCCCGCCGCCTGGGGGAGTGAATTGTGCGCCAACGAACTCGTTGGGGTCGAAAGGCGCCAATACTGGCGCCAACAAAGTGATGATGACGATTAGGAGCAAAATGCTGCCGCCGGCAACGGTGATGTACCACTCGGCTCCGTACCACTTGCGTCCACGGAAAAAGCGGCGCAAGATGCCGATATCGTCGGGGATGGACATTGAGGCGGCGCCCTGGACAGTTGTTGTGGTCGTTGTCATAGTTTTAGTACCTGATCCGTGGGTCGAGGAAAGCGTAGAGCACATCCACAAGCAGGCTCATGCCCGCCACCAACACCGCGAAGAAGAGGATTCCCCCCTGTACAGTGGCGAAGTCGCGGTCGTAGATGCGGTCGACGATCATGCGGCCCATGCCTGGCCAGGAGAAAGTGGTCTCGGTCAAGATGGCCCCGGCCAGCAGCAGCGCAAGTTGCAGCCCCAACAGCGTGACGATGGGGATGAAGGCGTTGCGCAAACCGTGTTTGTAGACCAGCACCCGTTCGGCCAGGCCGCGCGCCCGTCCGGCGGTGATGTAGTCTTGCTGCAACACCACCAGCATGTTGGCCCGCGTGAGGCGGGTGAAGATCCCGGCCAACACCAGGCCCAGCGTCACCGATGGCAGAACCAGGTGCTTAAGCGCACTGATCAAGAGCGGCCAGTTGCGGGTCAGGAGGCCGTCAATGGTATACAGGCCGGTGATCCTTTGCTCCGGAGCCATGCCCGCGTCCAGACGGCCCGACACAGGCAGCCAACCCAGCCTGGCGCCAAACACGATCTGTAGCATCAGACCGAGCCAGAAAATCGGCATCGAGTATAAGATGATGCTGATTACACGGATGCTGTAGTCGGCGGCGCTCTTACGGTGCTGGGCTGCAAAGGCGCCGGAGAAGATGCCCACCATAGCTATCACCAGCATGCTGAAAAGGGTTAACTCAACAGTGGCCGGGAAGAATGTCTTTATTTCTTCGGTGACCGGTCGCTTGCGCGTCATCGCCTCGCCCAAGTCGCCTCGCATGGCATTCCAGATGAAGTCAAAGTACTGTACGTGCAGCGGGCGGTCCATGCCCAACGCGGCCCGGAAGCTAGCGAGCTGCTCCTCGGAAGCACCCTCACGCAAGATCGCCAGGGCTGGGTCGCCAGGTACCACGCGCAGCACCAGGAACACCAGGGAAACCAGGACAAATACCATGGGCACGGTGAGCAGCACCCGCACAACGATGTAGCGTCGCAAGCCAGGAGACATCATCACCTCACGCTTTACAGCCTAAAAGAGGGGCTCGAACCCTATTATCCGTGTTCGAGCCCCTCTCGCAGAACAGACTCAGTAGATCACGATTGCCACCCTGAGCGAACGAACGCGACATGGAGCAGCTCAGAATGACATAGCGCTTCCTGGTGGATGGGCTACGGAGCTTTTACGACCAGGAAGTAGTGGAACAGCGCCAGCGGGTCGAGGATGACGTTGGAGATGCCATCCCGATAGGCGACAAACAGTTTGCCCTGCGCCATCGGCACGAACGGGCTTTCCGTTACCCACAGGTCCTGAACATCCTCCAAGATCCCGATGCGGGTGGCCTGATCGAGTTCACCAGCCTGCGCATCCAACAGCGCGTCCATGTCCGGGTTGTTGTAGTTTGCGCCTGACCACGACGCGGGCGAATGGGCAAACACGTTGGTGTAGTTGTCAGGATCCAGGTAGTCGGGGTACCAGCCCAGCAGGCTGACCGGCAGCTCGCCAGCGCGCTGTGCATCGCGGTAGGCCGCCCACTCAAGGAATTGCAGTTCCACTTTGACCACGCCGCTGGCCTCCCACTGCTGCTTGATGACCGTGGCCACGTCCACCTCAGTGTCCCCGTAGTGGGTGGGGCTGTACCACAGGTCCAACACCAGCGGGTTGGCCTCGGTGAAGCCGGCCCCGGCCAGCAGCGCCTTGCCGGCTTCCACATCTTCCGTGCCCTCATAAGTGGGCTTGTGGCCCAGGAAGCCTGGAGGCACCATGGAGAAGAGCGGCACCTTGATGCCCTGCCAACCCAGATCGGTCAGTTCCTCGCGGTCCAGGAGCTTGGCTAGGCCCAGGCGAACGTTGGGGTCGTCGTAGGGCGGGATCGTGGTGTTGTAGACGATGTAGCGGATCTCGGTCCCACCGGCCGTTTCTACGGTAATGCCTGCCACGCCCTCAACGGCCGTCAGGTCGGCTGGGGCCAGGCTCTTCCAGGCGATGTCAATCTCGCCGGTTTGCAGCGCCAGCGCCATAGTGGGCGAGTCGGCAAAGTAGCGCACGATGACCTTACTCATCTTGGGCGGATCGCCATAGTAGGTCGGGTTGGCCTCAAAGACGGCCTCCTCGGCCTCGGTGAAGCTGGTGATGGTGTATGGCCCGATGCCACAGGCCGTGTTGTTGGTGTTGAGCTCGGTGTCCGTCCACTGGTTGGGGTTGATGATCTTATAGGGGCTGGTGGCGATCAACTGGGGAGCAAAGGCGTACGAATCGTTGAACGTGATCTTGACCGTCATGTCGTCCACCTTCTCGATGCTGTCCACATAGGCCGTCAACAGGAAGGTGGCGTTTGAACCCGCGATCTCCTCAATGGTCCAGACCCGGTTGAGCGTCCACACGACCGCGTCGGCCGTCAAGGGATCACCATTGGGGAAGACCACGCCCTCACGGATCTTGAAGGTGTACTCCGTGCCGTCATCGCTGACGGTGTAGCTCTCGGCCAGCGCGGGCTCGACCTCACCGGCGGTGCCAGGCACGCTGTTCAGCAAGCCGTCGGCGCACTGGTGGTAGAGCTCCCAATCGTGGAAGCTGTACTGCCAGGCCATGTCGAAGTTGGTCCAACTGTCGGTGGTGCCGATGATCACGGTTCCCTCAGCAG
>CAZGKH010000194.1:0-2783 GCA_964525665.1 uncultured Anaerolineae bacterium
CTGATCGGAAGAGACGCACATTTTCCCTCTCGCGCGCCGAGCCGGCGCCAGGGTAGGGCGGGAAAGCCCCATCGGGGCCGGATTCCAGCCCCCCCCCAGCCCCCCCCAACGTTGGGGGGGGAGAGAGGGAGAGGCGATGCGACTGCCGCCGCGCCCGCCCCTCCTGTGTCCAGGATGCGCACACCGGGGTATGTTTCTGATGACCAACAAACTCAAGCTGGTGGTCAACGGCGACATCGGCTGTTACACATTGGGCTTCCTGCCACCCCTCTCGGCGCTGCACACCTGTGGCTGCATGGGGGCCAGCATCGGTCAGGCTCATGGAGTGAGTAAGGCGGGCATCGCCCAGAAGCACGTGGCGGTGATCGGCGACTCCACTTTCTTCCACAGCGGTATCCCGGCCCTCTTGAACGTGGCCTACAACCAAAGTGATACCGTGGTGATCATCCTGGACAACCGCACGACAGCCATGACCGGTCACCAGCAGCATCCTGGCACGGGAACGACGTTGATGGGGCAGCCAACCCACGCGGTCGAATTTGAGGACCTGGTGCGGGCAATGGGTATCCAACAGGTGCATACCGTGGACCCCTATGATCTTGAGGAAGTGGAGGCGGCCTTGCGCGACTGCCTGAAGTCCGAGGGGCCGGCGGTCGTTGTCTCGCGGCGGGAGTGTGCCCTGCTGCCCGAGGCCCGCAAGCAGTGGATGACGCTGGCGGTCAGGGAAGAGCGATGCAACGGCTGCGGTCTGTGCTTCCAGGTGGGTTGCCCGGCCATAGTCAAGAGCGACCTGCTGGATGCTAAAACCCAGCGGCCCATAGCCTGGATTGACCCGTTGCTGTGCACAGGCTGTGAGATCTGTGCGCAGGTCTGCGCTCGTAAAGCTATTCTGTTCAGGGAAGAGATTGATTCGGCAGGCGGAACCCGTGAAGCGTAAAACGTGAAACGTGAAGGGCGTGGATCACGTTTCACGTTTCACGCAGCCACGAATCAGGCGAGAAGGAGACAAGCTCGTTATGAAGAACACGAACTTCCTGCTAGTCGGTGTTGGCGGTCAAGGAACGTTGCTGGCGAGCAACGTGCTGGCCCAAGTCGGGGTCAGAGCTGGTTTCGACGTTAAGAAGGCCGAGGTGCACGGCATGGCTCAGCGTGGGGGGAGCGTCAGCAGCCACGTGCGCTGGGGGAATAAGATTGACTCGCCCCTCATCGGCCAGGGAGAGGTGGATTACCTGGTGGCCTTCGAGAAACTAGAGGCGCTGCGCTATGTCAGCATGCTTCGCCCTGGTGGGACAGCCATCGTGGGCGAAATGCGCATCCCGCCGCTCTCCGTCAGTTCGGGCGACGACGTGTATCCCGATGACGAGGAGGTGCGGCGTATCCTGGGCGAGGTAACGGACGACTTGTATTTCGTTCCCAGCATGCGCCTGGCAGAGGAGGCGGGCAATGCTCGGGCGCACAACATCGTGGTATTGGGTGTCCTCTCGGTCCTTGTCGCTCAGGTTCCACCGGAGATGTGGCTGAAGGTGATAGAGGAATGGGTGCCCAAGCGGTACGTTGAGGTGAATCAGCGGGCTTTTCAGGCTGGTAGATTGGTAAACCTGTAAATTCGCAGATTCTAGATTCGTAGACTCGTAGATTCGTGCAGTCGCTACCAATCACGAATTTACGAACCTACCAGTTTCCGAATCTACCAATATAGCAACAAGGAGGCAAGACGAAATGGCTGAGAAGAAAGCACTAATCTGGAACGCAGAGGCTGAGACCATGCCGCGTCCTGAGCTGGAGAAGCTGCAACTGGAGCGACTCAAGAAAACAGTCGCCTATTGCATGGAGAAGGTGCCTTTCTACAAGGAACACTACACCAAAGCAGGCGTGTCGGCCGACGACATTCAGTCGTTGGAGGACATCGCCAAGCTGCCTTTCACCAACAAGCAGGATTTGCGCGACCACTACCCCTTTGGCATGTTCGCCGTGCCGGTGGGCGAGCTCAGGCAAATCCACGCCACCAGCGGCACCACCGGCAAGATGACGGTGACTGGGTATACTGACCATGACATGGAAGTCTGGGCGGAGACCATGGCGCGGGTCTACACAGCAGGAGGGGCGACGGCCGAAGACATTGTCCACAACGCCTACGGCTACGGCCTATTTACCGGCGGCCTGGGATTCCACATCGGCGCGGAGAAGATTGGAGCGACGGTGATCCCCGTCTCCGGCGGGCTTACCAGGCGGCAGATCGAGATCATGAAAGACTTTGGCTCCACCATCCTCAATGCCACTCCCTCCTACGCGCTGGTGCTGGCCGAACAAGCGGCGGCGATGGGGGTGGATCTTCGCAAGGACACAAAGCTGAAGGCCGGCTTCTTCGGTGCGGAGCCCTCGACCGAGCGCATGCGTGAGGAGATCGAGGAGAAGATGGGATTGGAGGCCTACGATATTTATGGCCTGGCAGAGATCATCGGCCCCGGCGTCTCCGTGGAGTGCCCCTATCACAACGGCCTGCACATCGCCGAGGACCACTTCTTGCCGGAGATCATTGATCCCAACACCGGCGACCCGCTAGGCTACGGCCAGTTGGGCGAGTTGGTCTTCACCACGTTGACCAAAGAGGGGCTGCCCCTGATCCGCTATCGCACGCGGGACCGCACGACGCTGCGCGCTGGGAAGTGCGCCTGCGGGCGCACTATGGTGCGCATGGATAAAGTATTGGGCCGCACCGACGACATGCTCATCATCCGAGGGATCAACGTCTTCCCCTCCCAGGTCGAGCACGTGCTGCTGCA
>CAZGKH010000194.1:2883-7562 GCA_964525665.1 uncultured Anaerolineae bacterium
TCATCATCCGAGGGATCAACGTCTTCCCCTCCCAGGTCGAGCACGTGCTGCTGCAGTTCGAGGAGCTAGAGCCCCAGTACGTGATCTTCGTGGATCGGGAGAAGGACCGCCTGGATACGATGGAGGTGCGAGTGGAAGCCTCCCAGCCGCTTTATGCCAGCGGTGCGGAAGCAGTCAAAGAGATGGCGGAGAAGGTCAAAAATGCGATGCGGGAGACCCTCTACGTCTCAGCCGCAGTGCAGGTGGTCGAGCCCGGCTCAATTGAGCGCAGCATGGGCAAGGCCCGTCGCGTGGTGGACCGGCGAGAGCTGGGGTAGACGATAGTTGGAGGTTGGAGGTTGGAACACCTTCCAACTTCCAGCATTAAGCAAAGGAATAGCGGTGTGATTACAGAGAGTGATCAGCCACGTTCACGCGGCCTGCACTATGGCTGGGTGATTCTGGCCGTCAGCACGTTGACAGTGATGGGGAGCATAGGTTTTGCTCGCTTCGGCTACACGATGATCCTGCCGGCCATGCAGACCGCGCTGGGCCTGACCAACACCCAGACGGGTGAACTGGCCACGGGCAACTTCATCGGCTATCTGGTACTGGCAGTCATCGGCGGCTTCATCGCCAGCCGCTACGGGCCGCGCCGGGTGATCGGCCTCTCCATGTTGTTCGTCGGCGTGACGATGGTGCTCACCGGCCTGACCAACAGCTTCCAAGAGGCCCTGGTGGGGCGGGTACTGACCGGCGTAGGGAGCGGGGGGAGCAACGTCCCGGCGATGGCGCTGTTGCCGGGCTGGTTCGCCGGCCGGCGGCGGGGTCTGGCCACCGGCATCGCTGTGGGCGGTTCCAGCCTGGCGCTGATGATCATTGGCCCTGTGGTGCCGCGTATCCTGGATGGGTTCGGCGAGGACGGCTGGCGATACAGTTGGTTCATTCTCGGTGCATTTGTGCTGCTGCTGGGGATCCTGGCCTTCGCGCTGCTGCGCGACCGTCCAGAGGAAAAGGGGTTGCAGCCCATCGCCGCCGAAGGAGATGAGCCAGCCTTACAGGGGGAGCGTGCCTCCTCCCTGGATTGGGGGCGAGTGTATCGCTCAGGAGCGGTGTGGCACCTGGCGCTGGTCTACATCGCCTTCGGCTTCTCGTACGTTATCTATGTCACCTTCTTTGCCAAGTACCTCCAGGCCGAGGGAGGCTACACCAAGGAGGCGGCCGGGAACCTGTGGGCCATCGTGGGGTGGATCAGCATCTTCTGTGGGCTGATCTGGGGCACGGTGTCGGACCTGATCGGGCGCAAGTATGGGCTGGCCCTGGTGTATCTGACGCAGGCGGCCTGCTACGCCGTGTTCGCCCTGTGGCGGAGCCCGTCTGGCTACACCGTCTCGGCCGTCCTCTTCGGCCTGACAGCGTGGAGCATTCCGGGCATCGTAGCCGCCGCCTGCGGCGACTACCTGGGAAGCCGTATGGTGCCGGCCGCGCTGGGCTTCGTGACGCTGTTCTTCGGGCTGGGCCAGGCAGCGGGGCCAAGCGTAGCCGGTGCCCTTGCCGACGCGACGGGATCCTTCGGGCCGGCCTTCCTGCTGGCGGCGGGCGTGGCCTTCTTGGGAGGGGTGGGCTCGTTGATGTTGCGGCCGCCGCGCACTACAACCACCTGAAAGGGTGTGCTATGTGGAAAAGCGTCCACCTGATACGCCAGATTGGGGATCCATGTGGAAGAACGTCCGCCTAGCATGCCAAATTGGGTGACTAGGTAGACAGATGTCCAGATAATAACAAGTTATGCGGCGCAATATATCCGTAGCTGTAACAAAGCAGCGGAAGAACTATTAGAGAAGGAACTCAAATGCTTGAACCAACATTTATCACCTGGATACTCGTGGTCTTTGGGGCACTTATCTACCTGCCAGTGATATATGGCCAAATTCTGCTGGTGATGCGTCCCCACAGCCAGAAAACTAAGGACATCGTAATCGCTAAAGGAGAGGATTGGCGCGACAAGACCCACTTCCGCAGTTCTTACGGCATCGCCTGGGCTGACGTGATGCTCCAGTTCCCGCTACTAGCAGTAGGGAGTATTGGCGCAATACTAGGTCAGGCTTGGGGCTATGCATTGTGGGTGGCCGTGGCAGCTATCGCGGTATGGGGCAACATAGTCCTATGGTTCTCCGAGCGTGAGTATGTCTATCCAAAGTGGGGACCACTGGTCTACTACACCATATATTGGGGTTTCTTCGTGTATTGGGGGATAGCTGTCCTTGCTTATGCCGTGTTGCGGCTGGCTGGTGTAGCGTTCTGACGAAGGGGCGCACTACGCCTAACAGTTCATTCCAGCGCAAACGGTGAGGTGTCTACTTGGAACGGGTCTTGCCAGATAAGACGCCGCAAAACTAATCGCTGAACCTGCCCCCTCTAAGCACGGCGCGATAGCGATTCACGTGTAATCGTCACTCGTTTTCTAAGTGCAATCATACTTGGCACATTAACGCTCGAGTAACGGCAATAACAACTGCGTCAGCATCCCAGCAATAATCGGCAAAACGAGTGAGACGAGTATACGCATACCGGTTAAACGCCAACCATAAAATCCAATTTCTAAGGGCACTTTCAATAGCGAAAGCGTGGCAAAAGATGTGGCATAGGTGATAAGAACACTGATGCCCACCCCAGCCTCGAACAAAACGGCAATCATAGGCAAACCGACAAGGCTGCCGCCCGGGGTTAAAATCCCCGCAAGCCAGGCCAAACCAATACCGCGCAAGCCGGATGATTCAGAAAGCCAGTTTTCTACTAGCCCTTTCGGAAGGAGGACTTCGGTAAATCCGGTCACAAGCACTGCGAGTACCAGAACCGGAAGAAAACGAACAAGTTGTTGCAAAGAAGCGCTCCAACCGAGCACAAAGGTTTCTGTCCCCTTTCGAAGGGCTAGCACTACCAAAACTATCAGAATAGTAAAGAAGCCGATGGCAGTTTCTTTCATTTGGAAGTTACCTCTACTTCATCGTCTAATAACTCAATATATCCCGCGTCGCCATGAACGCGAACACGCCGGCCTGTCTTAATCTGTTTCGTTGCGTCGACGACCCCCACGACCGCAGGAATACCATACTCGCGCGCCACCACCGAACCGTGTGTCATCAGACCGCCCACCTCTGTAACCAATCCTGCGGCATTCACAAATAGGGGGGTCCAACCAGGGTCGGTAAACGGTGCGACGAGAATTTCACCCGGATCGAGCACCTCTGTACTCGGGTCTAGCACGACTTTGGCAACACCCTCCACTACTCCGGCTGAAACAGGACTGCCGATAAGTGCGCCTTCGGGTGCTTCCACCCCTTCAAGTTTGACAACGGGGATCTCACCTTCACTCGACATCACGCGCGGCGGGGTGATGGACTGATAGTGTTCAAATTCGCTCCGCCGATCTTTTACAATCGCCTTCAAACCTTTCTCAGGCTTGTCAAACGCCTCAAGTATCTCTGGCAATGTCAGAAACCAGATATCTCCACAAGTCTCAAGCCTGCTTTCGCTCTCAAGCTTTTTGCCTGCCTCGAGTAAAATGGGTTTGATCAGCGCTAACAGTCGAACAACAAGAAATTTATGATGTCCCCGCAGAGGCGCAAGGTTCCGGCTCGCGAGTATGAGGCGGCGCGTCAAGGGAACACGCATCCATCCCCACCAACCTTTCTCGGCCTCCTTGATCACGGTGTTGGCTGCGATTTCACCGTCGGTTATCAGTTTCTGGTAATGTGCCCGGTGCGTCCCCGGCTTACTGGATCTCGTTGCGTTCAAAACCATTTGCAGGAGTGAGGACGGGTCTTCCGACCAGCGCGGGCGGCTCAGGTCAATTTCAGCAGGTCCCCGCGCTCCATATATCTCCATGAAACTATTCCATGCTTGCAAAAATGCTTCACCACCCGGCAAATCGGCCGCACGGGCAAGTCGCGTTTTGGCGTCAATGTGTGTTTGTCTCAGGTGCGACAGTAGCTTTTCGGAGACGCGCGCTGCATCGGCAAGATCGCCCACGGCCAGGTTCATTTCAGTTTCAATATTCCCGGCCAGGCCCCGTCCTAACGCAGCGAGGTCCTTGGCATCGGCCTTATTTCTTATGAGACCATTTAGCAAGGCTGTGGCTGCCATACCTGCTATCAGGTGTGGCGCCCAGGTAAGGACCGGTGTAAAGATGCGAAGCATCTCGAATATGGAGATGTCGAGTTTTTCCCGCCAGTCGCGGGCTGCGTCCAGCTTTGTCTTCACTGCTGCAATATGAGTGTTTATGAGCACTAAGGCCTCGCTCGTGACACCTTCGGTTTTCGCCCAGAACAGGCTACGAAATACCTTCGGCATGTAAGGAAGTGCAGCAGGCAGGAGGCTCAACGGGTTGAACCGAGACCCATGTGATAAAAAACTGGGACGTTCGGCGAGCGCCGCAAGGGCTCGCCCCGCAAGCGGGTCAGCATTCTCGAACAACTTGAAAATGAATCGCCGACCCACAGGATGGCGCAAGAGAGGGGAAATGTCACCGTATAAGCGACCGCCTGCTGTTACGACGTATTTGCTTTCCATCTTTCCATTGTTATGTCCAGTGGGAAGAAGGGTGCGCAAAAGAGAAAGCGCCAGCGGCGGCATAGCGTCGGTCATGACTTCAACATGGGAGATGCTGGCATAAATGTGCAGAGCATCGTCTTCGGGTT
>CAZGKH010000195.1:0-7555 GCA_964525665.1 uncultured Anaerolineae bacterium
CGAACCTCGAGAGCTGGCGCCGAAGCAGGGCGGTGCTTTCAGCGCCGTCTTCTGTGTCGCCGGGCAATTCTCGTCCCAGCCGGGTGAAGGCGCGCCAGGTGTGACGACGGGTTACGGTGGTCAACCAGCCACCCAGGTTGACGTCGTCTGGCAGCCGATCCATGTTTTGCAGCAGGATTATGAAAACCGTCTGCGTGACGTCGGCAGCGTCGGCGGCGGAGAGGCCCTGACGGCGCGCGATAGAGAAGACGAGGCGCTCGTGGCGAGCAATGAGAGTTTCCCAGGCGCGCTCGTCGCCTCGGCGACAGGCAATGATTAGTTTCCGGTCGGTATCAGACATGGCACAATGCCTAGGGCGAGAGTTGTTTGGTACACGCGAACGGGATGCGATTGACAGGGGTAAGGCTGTTGGCGCACCTGAAGTATACCACAGGTGGCGAGGGGGGGCAAGGTACGCTTTGTCAAACTCGCCTGATGCAGAGCAGGGTAGAACAGCAATGGCTTGACCTAAACTGACTCAGCGTTGAAAGAAACAATGTATTCGCAGGAAGCGTTATGTTAATCATCCTTTTCCTGATACGGCTATCAGGGTTTTCCTGATAGCCATGTAAGGATTTCCGAAGGCAAAAATCAGGTTTTTCGAAGGTAAAAATCAGGGTTTTCCCGATTGAAAATGCATCAATTATGTGATATAATATAGTATGAGGCCTGCCGCTAGATGAACGAGCGGTTGTGGGTGCAGCAGAGAGGGAGGAGCAAAGCGATGATCCAAGAGAACGACGCGTCCATTCGTATTCTGCGTCTGGAGCAGAAACTGGAAGCCTATCAGAAGCTCCACGCTGAGTAGCTGAACGAAATCCGCCCGTACCTGGTCGAGTTGAAGAAACAGGTGCTGGATATGGCCACTTGAGGAAAACGGAGAAAGCGTCATGAGTATAACGATTCTCTTGGCCGACAGCCACACGCTCATGCGCAACGGCCTCCGCGCCCTGCTGGAAAGACAGCCTGGCATGGAAGTGGTGGCCGAAGCTGAGGATGGGCGAACAACGGTACAGCTAGCTGAGGAGTTCTCCCCCGACGTGGTTATCGTTGAAATTGCCATGCCTGGTTTGAGTGGCATCGAAGCTACTCGACGGATCCTTGCCAGGAACCATTCCGCCAAGATAGTTGCTCTGTCTATGCATTCCGATAGAAGGTTTGTGGCGAAGGCGCTAGAAGCGGGCGCGTCGGCCTATTTGTTGAAGGACCGCGCTTTCGAGGACCTGGTTCGCGCCATCAACGCCGTGCTGGTGGGTCAAACTTATCTAAGTCCTGAGATAGCTGTCGTTGTGGTTGAAGACTATGTCCGTCGCCTGAAAAAGAACGATTCTTCACCTTCCTTCACCCTGACACGCCGGGAAAGCGAAGTGCTTCAGCTTTTGGCTGAGGGCAAGAACACGCAGCAGATTGCCTTTCGTCTTGGGATCGGCGTCAAGACGGCCGGGACCTACCGGCGGCGTATCATGAAGAGGCTGGATGTTGGCAATATGGCCGAGCTCACCAAATATGCCATTCGCACAGGACTGACTTCCCTTGAACCCTGATCGCACAAATGTAGGACAAACACTTACAGGTTTTCGGGAGAAAGTTCTACAGAGAATTGGGGGGTTGTCCGACAGACAGCGATACAGTTTTCTGTTATAATAGACTTAAGTTGATCGGGAACCCATCCCAAGCGAAGGGGTAGGTGTGGCGATGCAACGAGAGTTCTTTCAACTGCTAATCGAAAACGTTTTGGACGTTGTCACCGTTCTGAACAACGACGGAATCATACACTATGGAAGTCCTCCCATTGAACGGGTGCTTGGGTATGAGCCAGCAGAGCTGATTGGCAAGAGCTTCTTTGAGTTCGTCCACCCGGACGATGTGCTGAATGTGACCGGCATCTTCAATAGCGGAATGCGGATTCCGGGCTGCATTGCAACCCTTGAGTACCGGTTTCAGCACAAAGACAGCTCGTGGCGTACTCTGGAATCCCTGGCCAGAAGCCTGCTGGATAACCCGGTGACAGCAGGGATCCTCCTCAGTTCCCGCGACATCACTGAGCGCAAGCAGGCAGAGGAGGAACTACGCCAACGCTTCGAGAAGTTGCAGGGAGCGTTTGAGGGAATGCTCACTGCCTTGGCAGTGATAACCGAAAAGAGGGATCCGTACATCGCTGGTCATCAGCAGCGCGTCACCCGGCTGGCCTGTGCAATCGCTGTTGAGATGGGTCTTCCCGAGGAACGAATCGAGGGAATCCGTGTAGCTGGGATGCTTCATGATATTGGCAAGGTCAACATACCTGCGGAGGTTCTCAGCAAGCCCGGCAGGTTGTGCGAGATCGAATTAGCCATGATCCAGACTCATGCCCAAGCCGGATTCGATCTATTGAAGACGGCAGAGTTCGCATGGCCTGTCGCCCGGATCTTGCTGCAACATCACGAAAGGATAGATGGCTCTGGATATCCTGGAGGACTCTTGGGTGAGGACATTCTCCTGGAAGCGAAGATTCTAGGCGTGGCTGATGTTGTTGAGGCTATGGCCTCTCGGCGGCCCTACCAATCGGCCTTCGACATAGACAAGGCTCTGGAGGAGATCTTGCGAAAGAAGGGTTCTCTATACGATCCTGAGGTGGTAGATGCTTGCCTGAAGCTTTTTACTGATAAAGGGTTTACGTTTGGGTACGAATTCAGCGTCGAGGGCTTGGGGATCACGAATGACACGAATGAACAAATCACACGAATTTAGAAGGTGGGTGCATGAAAGGTGACAAAGTGATCTATCGAGCACTATCCTACCGGGTGATGAAAGCAGTGTTCGAAGTGCATAACACGCTTGGGCCAGGGTTCGTTGAGAGTGTGTACGAAGAAGCATTGGCCTACGAACTAGAACTGCGAGGGATCCCCCTTCGAACGCCAGAAAGCGGTCACAGTGCGTTACAAAGGGCGCGTCGTTGGCACACATCGCCTCGACCTCGTTGTGGACGGCAAAATCGTCCCCGAGTTGAAGGCTGTATCGGTACTTACCGACGTGTTCAAACAGCAAACGCTATCGTACCTCAAAGCCATAGGTTTGAGATTGGGCATTCTCATCAACTTTGGCACGCCGCGTGTTGAGTACACTCGCATCGTAAACTAGCCAGGGAAGATTCGTGGTATTCGTCCATTCGTGCAATTCGTGATAAGTACCATACCTACAAACGCTAAACAAGTACACGTTTGGAAATGATGGAACATTGGTACGCTCTCTACACCAAACCGCATAAGGAACATCACGTCAGGAGCTTTCTGGAGAACAGAGGCTTCGAGATATATCTGCCTACCATCCAGGTGAGGAAGAACGGCAAAAAGAAGGCTGTGCCTTTCTTCTCCTGTTACCTGTTTGTGCGCTTGGTCTCTGATGCAGTCTCTTCGGTGCGCTGGACGCCTGGCCTTAGGCGGATCGTGAGCTTCGGCGGAGAGCCAGTAGCGATCCCCGATGATGTCATCTCCTTGATCCGACGCCGTGTGGCCAAGATGGAGGAGTTGGACTACGTCGCCTGTCGTTTCAAATCGGGTGAGCAGGTAGTCATAAAGGGCGGCCCCCTCAAGTATTTTGAAGCGGTGTTCGATCGAGTTTTGTCCAATCGGGATCGGGCTACGATTTTGGTGGATATGTTGGGTCGCTTGACGCGTTGTGAAGTGGATGTGAGCTATCTGGAAAAGCTTCATTGAGGATGTGTTGGCTCAGCTAGAGAATTGCATACTTAAGGACGACGCTTTTTTTGAAAGGGGTAAGCGTCGAAGGGTGGGGCTTGCCTTGGTGAATAAACCAAATATTCCAAAGAAATGAACCAGAGAGCATCGGGAGAGCGATGAAGCAAGGCGTGGCTGAGCCGGAACTGACATACGAGCAGCGATTGTGTCAGGGGGGTGAGTTGTTGCTGCGCGAGGCCAGTGCGTTTTTCGCTGGCGGCGGGACGCTGCGCCAGTCGTTGCACCGGCTGGTGGAGCAACTGATGGCGGAGGGCATTGAGTACGCTCTACTGGGTGGGCTGGCCTTGGGTGAGCACGGGTATCCCCGCCTGACCCAGGGCATTGATCTGTTGCTCTCACCGGCTGGCCTGGCTCACTTTCAAGAGCGGTTGGTAGGGCGAGGTTATCGCCCAGCCCTTCGACAGGCTCAGGACAGGCCATTCGAGGGGGCGCAGAAGACGTTCCGTGATACCCAGACGGGGGTGCGCATCGAGATCATTACAGCGGGAGAGTACCCCGGCGACGGGCTGCCCAAGCCGGTGGCCTTCCCCGACCCGGCGCAGTCCGGCGTGACGGTGGAGGTGGGGGGCATCCAGGTGATCGCCCTGGAGAGGCTGATAGAGTTGAAGCTGGCGTCGGGTCAGAGTGCTCCTCACCGCCGGCGCGATCTGGCCGATGTGCAGGATCTGATCCGGGCTAGAGGCTTGCCATTGGGGCTGACAGAGCACCTGGATACCAGTGTGCGCGATCTGTATCGTTAGCTCTGGGGTGAGGTCCAGGTGACGGACCGGTTCGAGGAAGGAAACCTGTGAGGTGGGCTTGCTGTTCAACCCTTCGGCAAGGCTTCGACTAGATTTCAATCCCAAAATGCCGCCGTTTACCCAAAGCTGCTCTATTCCTCCCAAAAAACAAATCTTGATGGGCTCTCCGCCTTCGGTCAGAGACCTCGGCGATCGAAAGATCTGTTTCTTTCCCAATGAGTAGCGTGGCTGCGCTATGGAGCAGCTACTAAGAAACAAATCTTGATGGGCGAGGGTCTCCGACCGAACCCCTCCGCCTTCGGTCAGAGACCTCGGCGATCGAAAGATCTGTTTCTTTCCCAATGAGTAGCGTGGCTGCACTATGGAGTAGCTCGCAGTGACACCTTGGGCGTTGGGGGTCAGTAGGGACCATGACGGCCAATACGATTGGCCTTCTACCCTGATGTTAAGACAATTGCGTAAGCACCATCTTAGAGAGGATTGACCCAGGGAAGGATACAGGGCGGTGAGCACACTCTCAGTGGTGATCCCAGCCTATAACGAAGAAGACAGCATCGCAGCCATCGTGGAGCGGGTGCTGGCGGTGCGAGAGCCGCTGGCCGCGGTCGGCATGGGCTTGGAATTGATCGTGGTGGACGATGGCTCCTGCGACCGCACAGCGGAGATCACCCGCCGTTACGACAGCGTCACCCTGGTCTGCCACGGGAATAACGCTGGCTACGGCGCGGCCCTCAAGACCGGCTTCGCTTTGGCCCGAGGCGAGTGGCTGGGCTTTCTCGACGCCGATGGCACTTACCCGCCGGAGCAGTTCCCGCAACTGTGCCAGATCGCGCTGGAGCAGGAAGCGGACTTGGTCATCGGCTCGCGTCGCTCTGGCGCCGAGAGCGAGATGCCCCTGATGCGACAGGTGGGCAACCTCTTGTGGTCTAACCTGGTTACTCTGATAGGCAACCGCCGCGTGATAGACCCAGCCAGCGGGATGCGGGTGATCCGGCGGGAGGCCCTGCCGAAGCTCTATCCCCTGCCTGATGGACTACACTTCACGCCAGTGATGAGCACGCGGGCCATCCACAAGGACCTCAAGATGGTCGAGGCGCCCATTCCCTATCGCGAGCGAGTCGGCAGGTCCAAACTCAACGTGGGGCGGGACGGCGCCCGTTTTCTGGACTCCATTGTCTGGGCGGTCTTGAACTACAACCCGATGCGGCCACTGGGATTCCTGGGCCTGGCAGCATTGGGTGCGGCCGGGGTCATCGGCCTGGGGCTGGTGGCGGCGCGACTTCTGGGGATCACCCGCATCGGGCCACTGGGGGCCTTCGCTCTGTTCGCGGCCCTGGTGCTGGCCATAGCAGGCGTCAACATCTTCTCCCTGGGCGCCACCTTCAACTACCTGATCTTCCTGTTCCACCAACAGCCCATCCGCCAGGGCCTGTTCGGTCAGCCTATCTTCAACCCCAGTCTGGATCACCACTTCGGCTGGCTGGGCCTGGTTTCCCTGATGTGCGGCCTGGGCATAGGGACGGTGAGCCTGGCCTTTGGTTTGCGGGGCTGGCCCGTGTCCCGCCTGTGGCTCTACTTCCTGGGCAGCGCCATGTTCACCCTGATGGGAGTGCAACTCGTAATCTCGTGGTTGCAGATGCGGGTACTGGAGGAGCTGAGCCGGCGGAACATCCTGACGCAGAACGACCTGGAGGCTGTCTGAGAAATAATGAGGTGTTCCGGGGTTCAGAGCCACGGATCGGCGGAAAAACGCGGATGGTTCCTTTCCCCGGAGAAGCGGCCAGAAACCAGGTTTTTGAACCCTCTGCATCCAAAATGTACACGATTGCTGGCATTCTCAATGTCCTGAGAAACACTTTTGAGCGAAAAACCTGGTTTCTATCACTTGAAACTCCAGTTGGGTGGGCGGTGATGACAGGGGAGGGCGCAAATGCCAACCAGGGAACGCGAATCCAACAGCGGGTGACGGCGGCCCGCTTTCCCAATATGCAGACCAGGTGGCTCGGGGCCGGCTGGGGACACCGGCTGAGAGTATGGCGGACATCCTCTTCGTCACCCCGCCGGCCCCGGACAAAGGCATCTGGATCCGCAGTCAACATCGGTGGGGCGGCGCAGCCGGGAGGGGATGATCTGGCCCCAGGTGAGCCTGGCCCAGATGGCGGCTCTGTTCCCGGATTATCGGGTGGATGTCGTGGATGCCACCCCCCATCGCATGAGTTGGGAGGAATTCGAGCGACTATTACGGCAGAAGCAACCTCGCTACTACGTGACCCAGGTTACCGGCCCCACCCTTCAGAACGACATGTACGGCGTGTTCCTGGCCAAGAGTCTGGGAGCGCGGACCATCGCCTTCGGCACCCACGTCACCCCCATGCCCCAGGGGACGATGGAACCCTACCCTGCCCTCGACTTCGTGCTGCGCGGCGAGCCGGAGCTGACTTTGCGAGAGCTGATAGGTGCGCTGGAAAGACAAAGTCCAAGGTCCAAAGTCCGAAGTCCGGAGTTCAAACGTCAAACCTCAGAATCCGCAATCCGCAATCCCAAGGGTGGTGGCCTGATGTGGGGACAGAATTCGAGGAGCGGCTGCACAAACTGTTCACCGAAGCCGACCCCAACTGGCAACCGACCTGGGAGTATGACTTAGGACTTGGGACTTAGGACTTATCAAAGGCTCCGTGTGGCGCAACGGCCACGAGATTGTGACAAACCCCGACCGTCCCTTCATCCGCAACCTGGACGACCTGCCACTGCCCCGTCACGACCTGCTGCCACTGGCCCGCTACCGAGCGCCGTTGGTGCGGGGAGCCTATTCTTTCGTCGTCACCAGCCGGGGCTGCCCGGCGGGGTGCCATTTCTGCATTAAGCACGTCTCCTATGGCCAATCGGTGCGATTTCGCTCCCCGGAGAATATCGTGGAGGAGCTATAGTTGCTGAACCGGCTGGGGGTGCACGACGTGAACATGTACGCCGACCTGTTCACCGTCAGCCGCGAGCCGGTGATGGGGCTGTGCCAGATGCGGTGATGAGTGACCCTGAACT
>CAZGKH010000196.1:0-6303 GCA_964525665.1 uncultured Anaerolineae bacterium
CTAAATTTCCTCGACGACGATCTGTGACGTCAGGGCCTCAAACTTCTCCCTGGTTCCAATCCCCGTTCCTTCCTCCATGGCCGCCGCCGTGCCACAGGCCACGGCCCAGCGAGCAGCCTCGGCCCAATCTCGCCCGCCCTCCAGGGCCCAGACCAGGCCAGCCATGAAAGCGTCGCCTGCCCCCACGGTGCTCTTGATCTCCACCGACGGCGGCATAGCTTGAACGACGTGCTGCCCCTGGACCATCAACGCGCCCTGTGCCCCCCGCGAGATGGCCACGACCTGGATGCCGAAGTCCAGGAAGACGCGCGTTGCCCCCACCAGATCCTCCAAAGACGTCAGACGATGCCCCACGACCTCCTCCGCCTCTTCGACGTTGGGCTTAACCCCATAGGGCGCTGCCTGGCAGGCCAATCGTAGCGGCTGCCCGCTGGAGTCCAGGTAGACCCTGGCACCCCTGGACTGCACCAGGGTGATCAACCGGGCATAAAGATCCGGAGGCGCGCCAGGCGGGAGCCGGCCGGCCATCACCCAGGCATCGCCGGGAGCGACGTGCTTCCGCGCCTTGGCCAACAGCGACTCGACGGTGTCCAGCGTCCACTGGGGCCCGGCCTCGTTGATCTTGGTGTACAGGCCCGTGGATTCGTCCAGCAGGGTCAGGTTCTGACGGGTCTCCCCCTCGACGAAGACGAAATCGCCCGCAAGGCCCAGCTCCTCCAGGCCCCGCCGAAGCATCTCCCCGGTCGCCCCGCCCAGGACGCCCAGGGCCAGACTGGGGGCGCCCAGTTCCAGCAGGGCACGGGAGACGTTGAAGCCCTTGCCGCCCACGTCCAGGCGCACCAGTCGGGCACGGTTGATCTGCCCCACAGTCAAGTGCGGCAGGGCCAGGGCGCGGTCCAATACGGGGTTCAGGTTGACGGTGACGATTCTGGCTGATAGCTGATGGCCGATAGTTTTCATATTCCATCTGCTATCTGCCATCTGCCATCTGCTAGAATATCCCCCCTCACGACCCGGCCATACCGCTCCCGCACCATCCCAGCCAATGGGCCGGCCGGATCGAGGCCACACACCTGGAACAGGATGGAGTCAACGTCCTGTTCCAGGAGCATTTCTTGGAGCCGAGACGCCTCCGGATCGCGGGGATCGTCGAAGGCCAGGCCAGCGGCGATGCCCCAGCTCAGCGCGTCCGGCTCGAGGCCATGCTTGAGCGCGAGCCGGGCTCCCCCCACCAGGCGGTCCGTGGACCCCAGCTTGCGGATGGGGTCGCGGGCCAGGCGGAAGATGGTATCGCCCAGGGGGCGGTTGGCTAAGCGGGCCAGCAGATCGGCCACGTGGACGCGCAGGGCATCTGGGTCGAGGCCATGCTCGGCGACCAGGGCCCGGGCCGCCTCGTCCAGCGCCTGGTCGAGGAGGGGGCGGATCTGGGGGTCGTCCAAGGCTTCGTAGCCATACTCCAACCCTCTCTGATACCCCAGGTAGCCCAGCATGGCATGGCCGGCGTTGTGGAGGTACAGTTTTCGATCTACGTAGGCGGCGAAGTCCTGGCGGGGTTCCAGCCCCACGACGTCGGGGATCGCTCCCTTGAAGCCCCTTTTGTCCACTGGCAGGACTTTGTACGGCTCAACGATGATGAAGGTGGGATCCTTCTCCCGAACCTCTTCGGGCAGGATGGGCACCATGCGGGCGATCACCGCCTCCACAAAGCCCACCTTCTCCTCCAGGTAGCCGTGATGCTCCTCTGGGAGGTGTTCCTGGACCATGCCCCGCAACGCTTGAGATGCGTCCTTGAGGTTCTCGCAGATGATGACGTTCAGAGGTGCCCCTACGCCGGCTTCTGCCCGGCGGGCGATGCCCAGGGCGATGACGGGCGCCACCTGGGGCAGGGCCCGCACCCCCACCGCCGTAGCCAGGAGATCGGCCGCCACGATCTCGCGGGCCACAGCCTCCCCGTCACGCCCGTCCACGGCCCGCACGTGGGCGATGGTCAGGCGCTGGCTGAACTCGTTGTTCACGATCCGCAGGGTGTAGCTCCCCTGCCGGTTGAGGCAGTCCACCAAGCGCCGGTTGATCTCGACGAAGACCACCTCGTAGCCCGACTCGGTGAAGAGCTGGCCCAGAAACCCCCGCCCGATGTTGCCCGCACCGAAGATCACTGCTTGTTTCGCTTGTGTCATTAGATCACCCTCTTGGCCACGAGCTGGATGATCCCGCGCTTCCCGTTGATCAGCCAGGTGGGGTCTTCGGCGGCCAGCGCCTCCGCCTGCCCCGGCTTCAGCCCGACCATGATCTCCCCCTTCAACGTGCGCAGTACCAGGAACGGCTGGGGGAAATAGTCGCCCACCTTTTCCAGGCGCTTGGTGTGTGGCCAGTGGCGGTCGTCCAGCAGCCGCCGATAGTTCACGTCTCCCTTCAGGATGACCAGATCGGAGCGCTCAAGCTCCGCCCGCAGCGACGGCGGCATCTGGCGGAACATGAGGCAGCTCGTCCAGAAGCCTTGCCCTGAGCCTGTCGAAGGGGGCGCATCTTTCAAGAGGAGCCGCCCCGCCGCCAGGTGCTCGTGCAGCCGTGCGCCCAGCTCCCGCGCTGCCGCGTCAGGCGCCATTCGCAGCAGGGCCACGGTCGCCCGCGCATCCCTGGGCATGGCGTCGGAGACGAAAAAGGGGCGATCCTTGAGATGGAAGACCACCTCCCGCGCCATGCCCTGGACGAGCAAGAAATCGGCCAATGCCAGGTCGGAGAGTAGTTCCAGGCCCACGTTGTCGTTGACGAAGTCCACCCGCTGTAAGTCACTCGCCAGCAGTTCCCCCACTTCGTCCGTGTGGTCAATGAGGATGTGGCGTCGCTCCTCGCGAGCCGCCAACCCTCCGCGCACCTGTATGGCCACGGTGTAGTTGCTCAGGTCGGCGCGGTTGCCCCACAGGCAGGAGTGCAGCAACGCCTCGAAGACCACCTCCGGCTCCACGTCGGCAAGCTGTCCCCAGCTCTCAGCCAGCCGTTCCACGGCCGCCTCCTCCTGCTGCCGCTTCTGCTTCCCGAAGGGATCATGCCCCTCCCACGGGCCGGACTGGAAGTAGCGCACCGCTTCCAGCAGGCGGCGGTAAAAATAGGATTCGGCGAAGTACCAGGGCGCCTCGAGCCACGTCTTGCCCTGGTAGGCGGCCAACTCGCGGTTCCAGAAGGCGACGTCGGGGGCCTGCTCGCCCTGTGGAATACTCGCTCCACCAGGGACTGACCTTTGCAGATTATCTATTCCACGGGGCTCGCGCAGCGGACGCATGGGCTGCCGTAAGCGAAGCGACGCGATCTCCTCTCTGAACGCTTCCAACGCCTGCACGATGTGCGGTGGATAGTCGTTGTCCTCAATGACCTGGCGGATGATCCGCGGCTTGCGTTCGACGATGGTGAAGCGGGCGAAGGAGCCGGGCTCGGAGGTCATCAGCGGCGGTGGCAAGCCAGCGTCGTGGCGTGTTGATCTCGACACGTGCTCCTAGCCCTCCTTAACCTGGGTGAAGCGTTGAATCTCCAGATCGGTGAAGATGTCGAATTCATCGCGGCTGGTGGTGGAGAACTCCGAGACGATGGCTCCCTCGTCGCCAGCCTGGAACCAATGCAGCGTGTTGGGCGTCAAAGTGTACTGCTCGCCCGGCTTGAGCACGACTTCGTGCCACACGGTGTAGGTGTGCTCGCGGCCTTGGGGCGGGATGGCTTTGGGATTGGGAGTCGGCTCGCCGGGGACGTAGAGGTACACCTCGCCCCAGCGACAGCGGAAGGTCTCCTCCTTGCCGGGCTCCCCCGCCACCGGCGGATGTCGGTGCTCAGGGCAGGTCTGGCGCGGGAAGAGTACCAACTCCTTGGCGCAGACCCGCTTGGTGTTGACGTAGACGACAATTTCCAATCCCGTGTGCTCCAGGTCTCCTAATCCGAAGTCGGCCACCTCGACACTGGCCGCCTCTTCTGGGGTGAGCACGATACCTGCTTTGTCCAGATACTCTATCGCTCTGGCCTGGGCTTCTTCTATCTGTTTCTTGGTTAGCATGGCTTCCTCCGTGATGGATTTTCAATGTGAACTTAGTGAGCTTACCTATACCTTGCCCATGCCGCCATACACGGCCATGCGGCGCATGACCTCAGCCCTCATGCGGGCCTTGCTCCGCTCAAGGAAATCGCCTGCCTTGTGGGAGCCAACGACCTCGTGGACGTTGACCTGAGGTGGCAAGCCAGCCAGGGCCTCCTGGACGCCAGCCAGGAAGGTCTGTTTGAGCACCGTGCCCACGTTGAACTTGGCCACCCCCAGCTCGACGGCCCAGGGCACCGCCTCGTCCGGGAAGCCGGTGCCTCCATGGATGACGAAGGGTATCTCGACGGCCCGATGGAGCCGGGCCAGGTGGTCGAAGTTGATCAGAGCCTGGCCCTCGGTCAGGACGTGGACGTTGCCGATGGAAATGGACAGGGCATCCACCCCCGTCTCGGCCACGTAGCGGGCCGCCCCCTCAGGGTTGGTCAGGACGGCTTTGGCTGGTCCTCCTAGGATGCCCGAAGCGTCGGGTAAGCGCCCCAGCTCCCCCTCCACATCGGCTCCCAGGGCGTGGGCCGCCTCCACCACCCGACGGGTAGTGGCGATGTTCTCCTCCAGGGGCAGCCCTGACGTGTCTAGCATGACGGCGTTGAAGCCCCAGGCCAGGCCCCGCATCACCTGCTCGAAGGTCAGGGCCTCGTTGAGCAGCAGGGCCACGGGCACTCTGGCGTCCTCAGCCGTCGCCCGGCCCAGGGCGGCCAGGCGGCGCAGCCCGCCGCCATCGAGCCACTCCTGCTCGATCGACTGGCAGCCAAAGCCCAGGATAACCGGCGAGCGGGCCTCCTCAGCCGCCTCCAGCACCGCCTCTAGCGAGTATTGGTCCCAGGCCTCGAAGTAGCCCACGGCGTAGCCGTCGGTCAGGGCCTGAGCCAGGATATTGCGCATGGGAACGAGGGACATGACAGTTAGCCAATGAGTTTGTATACTGCTTCTACAATCCGCTCCGCGCCGATGCAGAAGACCCGCTCGTCACGGCGCATCTCTTCGCGGATGGCCTCCCGCAGGGCCTCAGCGATGGTCAAGGTCCGCATAGCTACTCCTGGCCCAGCCCTGTCAGATGGTGCACTTCTTCGATGTAGGCCCCTATGTTCTCCAGGGGCACATCCTCCAGGATGGTGTGGGAACTCTGCAGGATGTACCCTCCACCCCGGCCCATGTTCTCGGCCATGGAGCGGATCTCCTGCCGCACCTCCTCCGGCGTGCCGAAGGGCAACGTGCGCTCCGCGTCAATGCCCCCGTAGAAGGTCAACTGGTCGCCGTACTCCTCCTTGCAGGTGCGAGGGTCCATGACGGACGGGGACAGGGGGTTGAACACCTGCAAGCCGATTTCGATCAAGTCTGGGAACAGCTCCCCCACGGCCCCGTCTGAGTGCTGCCCCACGACCGCGCTTGCCTCTCGACAGCGCTGGTACATGACCGCCAGCCGGGGCTTGATGAAACGCTGCCACATGGCGGGGCTGAACATGAGTCCCGTCTTGGACCCCCAATCGTCGGCGAAGTAGAAACCGTCCACTCCCAGGGCCAGTTGCTGGTCAATGATGGGCAGGTTCCATTCGTAGAGGATGCGATCCAGCAGCTCTTCCACGAACTCAGGCCGCTGGACCATGTCCATGAGCAACTGCATCATGCCGCGGATGCTCCAGGCCCGCTCGAAGAGGGCCATGCCCAGCTTGCCGAAGAGGAACACCTGGCCTCGGTAGCGCTCGGCCAGCTCCCTGGCCTGGTCAAAACGGCCTTCCCGGTGTGGATCGGGGAACGTGTAGCCTTCCAGATCGGGCTTCTCGGCCAGCGGATAGGCCACCGGATGGGGCAGGCTTCCACTGCGGTCCCAGAGGCAGCCGAACTCGTCCCGATGCAGCCCGCCTTCTTCGTCGAGGTCCGTGTGCACCGGGCCACCGCTGACGGTGAGCTCCACCTTTCCCACCTCGGCGGCCCAGGGGTTGTAGTTGAAGTCGGAGCCCACCTTGACGATGTGGTTGCCGATGAACTCCATCGCCTGGTGGTTATCCTTGAGCCCGTAGTGCTGGCGCACCTTCTTCCACACGCTGGGCACGGCGTGGAAGTTGTAGGGGACGAAGTCCGTCTCCTGGTGGTTGATCGCCTTGAGCACTCGCTCGCGCCTGGTCATGATCGTCCCTCCTCGAAATACACGCCCTTCAGAGGCTCAGCCCTCTCCATGAAGTCCAGCGTTTCCTCCATGCTCCGCAGGCCCGCCGTGGTGCCGA
>CAZGKH010000196.1:6403-7549 GCA_964525665.1 uncultured Anaerolineae bacterium
CTCTCCATGAAGTCCAGCGTTTCCTCCATGCTCCGCAGGCCCGCCGTGGTGCCGATGGCGGTGACGCACAGCGCGCCCTCGGCGTTTGCCAGACGGCCCGCCCGCTCCAAATCCCAGCCCATGATCAGCCCCGCCAGGAAGCCGGCCACCCAGGCATCGCCTGCCCCCGTGGTGTCCATCACATCCACCTGCCAGGCGGGAACATGCAATTCCTGGTCGTGGGTGCGCAGATAGCATCCCTCCGCCCCCATCTTCAGGCCCACCGTCCCGACACCGTGATCCAGGAAGAAAGCGGCCACGTCGACCGGCGCCTCCCGTTTGGCGATCAACTGTGCCTCTTCGAGGCTGGGCAGGAAATAGTCGAGGTGGGGGAGGCAAGGCTTGATGACCTCATAGGCGTCAAGGGAGGCGTTCCAGACGGTGTCCAAGACGGTGATGACCCCCATCTCCCTGGCCTGCTGGAGAACCCTGGCCGTGGGCGGGCCGTCGAACCTGGGCAGGACCAAAGAGCCCCCCACGTGCAGGATCCGGGCCTCCTGGATCAGCGAGAGATCAATGTCCTCGTAGACCAGGGCCCCGTTGGCTCCGATGTAGTGGAAGAAGCACCGCTCCCCGTCGGGGGCAATCATGACGAAGGTGAAGGAGGTGTTGGCCTCCTCGTCCCGTCCCATGCCCCGGATGTCAACCCCCTCCTTCTTCAGGTTCTGGAGGATGAAATCCCCAAAGCCGTCCCCCCCCACCTTGCCCATGGCCCCCGCCCGCAGGCCCAGTCGGGCCAGGCCGATGGCCACGTTGTTGGCGCAGCCGCCGGTCTGCAGCTCCACGTGGTTAATCAGGGCCATTTGTCGCCAGGCTGGCATGCGCTCGATGGGCTTGGCCAGGGTATCGGCCACGAAGATGCCCAGACAGAGGACGTCTAAGGTTTTGGCCTGACTTGCCATGTGAGAACCCTCCATTAGCGTAGAAAAGGGGATAGGGAGCGAGTCCTGCGTTCACTCCACAATCCCCATCTCACCTCCTGCAAACCCTATGCCGGCGGGAAAGAATCCATCCTCATATCTCGCTAACCCTTCACTGCGCCGAAGGTCAGGCCCCGCACGATGTAGCGCTGGGCCGTCAAAGCGAGCAGAGCGGGCGGCAGGATGG